>NZ_JAHXOP010000004.1:0-137470 GCF_023147855.1 Streptococcus halitosis | reverse complement strand
CTGTCAACAAGTTTTTTAAACTTTTTTCAAGTTTTTTCTAGACACGATACACTATAGTCCGTACGGGATTCGAACCCGTGTTACCGCCGTGAAAAGGCGGTGTCTTAACCCCTTGACCAACGGACCTGAGCTTTTCAACTCTTTCTATTATACCTACTTTTTCCCCTTTGTCAAGAACTTTTTTCCTCTTTATCGAAATTCTGAAAAAATAAGGGGAAAAGAGCCAGTAAAACTGACTCCTTCTATTTATCTTGCCAATTAGTCGCACGTTCCTCTCCCCACCAGTATGGGATTAACTCGGCAACTTTGATTGTTTTTCTTGTTTTGTAGTCCATCATGAACTCTGCTTCTTTATTTTCAGCATTCAATTCTAAGAGAAATTCTCTGCATGCGCCACAGGGCATACCTGATCCTTCGCCGTAGGGAGGTTTATCTCGAAAGGCGAGGATTTTCTTAACTTTAGTTTGTCCTGAAAATTGATACATATTGAAGAGAGCCGCTCGTTCTGCACAAAGATGAAAAACGCCACAAGTGCCCTCCATACAGAATCCTGTGAAGATTTGACCATCTTCTGCTTCTACCGCAGCAACAACATGATTAGCATAAACAAAGTCAGAAACTTCATGGGGATTGAATAGGATTCGTGCTTCTTCATACATCTTTTCCCATGTATCCATTGGAAGTCCTTTTTATTTGGAAATCTCTTTCAGCATATTATCGATATGCTGAATTGACTTTTCACGTCCGAGTAAGAAAATGGTGTCTGGTAATTCTGGTCCATGCATTTCACCTGATACAGCAATACGAATCGGCATGAAGAGATTTTTTCCTTTGATACCTGTTTCTTTTTGAACTGCTTTGATTTGTGGGAAGATGTTTTCTGTCACAAATTCATCGTCTGTCATTGCTTCTAGTTTCGCTTTGAAGGCTTCTAGAACAACCGGAACGGTTTCTCCTGCCATGACCTCGCGCTCAGCGTCTGTCAACTCTGGGAAATCTGCAAAGAAAAGATCTGTCAATGGAACAATTTCATCCACTGACTTCATTTGTGGTTTGTAGAGTTCCACCATTTTTTCAGACTTGTCAGTCAAACGCCCTGCTTCTTCTAGGAATGGTTTTGCCATCTCAAAGATAGTTGCTAAGTCAGCTCTCTTGATGTAGTCGTTGCTCATCCAGTCTAGTTTCTTCTGATCGAAGGCTGCTGGAGACTTGCTGAGGCGGTTTTCATCAAAGAGTTTAATCAATTCCTCACGAGAGAAGATTTCGTCTTCCCCACCAGGGTTCCAGCCAAGAAGGGCAATAAAGTTAAAGACAGCTTCTGGAAGATAGCCTTTCTTACGGTAATCTTCGATAAATTGAAGGGTATTGGTATCGCGTTTAGACAATTTTTTACCCGTTTCAGAGTTGATGATCAAAGTCATGTGACCGAACTCTGGAGCTTCCCAACCAAGAGCCTCATAAACCATAAGCTGTTTGGGTGTGTTGGCAATGTGGTCATCTCCACGAATAACATGGGAAATTTGCATGTCGTGGTCATCGATGACAACGGCAAAGTTGTAAGTTGGGTAACCATCTTTCTTTTGAATCACCCAGTCACCGCCGATATTGCCACCTTCAAACTCGATATCACCTTTGACCATATCGTGCCATTTGTAGATACCAGACTCATTGACAGCCAAACGAACAGTTGGGATGATACCAGCTGCTTCACGTTCTGCGATGTAAGCTACTTTTTCTTCTTCGCTCATGCCAAGATATTCATTGATGTAACGTGGTGTTTCACCAGCTGCTTCTTGGCGTTCGCGCTCAGCTGCCAACTCTTCTTCTGTAACGTAAGATTTGTAGGCTTTTCCTTCAGCTAGCAATTGGTCGATGTATTTTTGATAGAGTTCCAAACGCTCTGATTGGCGATAGTTTTCATGAGTTTCTGGACTTTCATCCCAATCCATTCTTAACCAACGAAGATTTTCAAGCTGTGAACGTTCACCATCCTCAACATGGCGTTTACGGTCGGTATCTTCAATACGAATAATAAAAGTTCCACCATGATGGCGTGCGTAAAGGTAGTTGAATAATGCTGTACGGGCATTTCCGATGTGTAGTAGTCCTGTTGGACTTGGTGCGTAGCGTACGCGGATATCTTTTGACATAGTTTCTCCTATAAAGTCTCTAGGCGTCTGCCTTTTTGCTTTCTATATTATATCACAAGTCTCGCCTGAGTCCAATGTCTACGAATAAAGAGAGTAAAAAGAGTGGACAAGCCACTCTTTTCTTCTATTACAGACTATAGACGTGCGTTAAGCTCTTTGCTCAATTCTTCAAATCCTGGTTTCCCAAGAAGGGCAAACATGTTGCGTTTGTATGCTTCAACACCTGGTTGGTCAAATGGGTTGATGGCATTCAAGTAACCTGAAAGAGCAATTGCCAATTCGAAGAAGTAAATAGTATAACCAAGAGTGAAGGCATCTTGCTCTGGAAGGGTTACGTACATGTTTGGTACATCACCGTCTGTGTGGGCAAGAAGAACACCGTCAGTTGCTTTTTTGTTTACAAAGTCAACGTCTTTTCCTTGAAGGTAACCAAGCCCATCAAGGTCTTCTTCCAAAGTAGGAATGATCACGTTCTTACGTGGTTTGTCCACACGGACAACTGTTTCAAACATGATACGAGTTCCTTCTTGGATAAATTGACCCAATGAGTGCAAGTCAGTTGAGAAGTTTGCTGAAGTTGGGTAAATCCCTTTTTGGTCTTTCCCTTCTGACTCACCAGCCAATTGTTTCCACCATTCTGAGAAGTATTGAAGTGATGGCTCGTAGTTTACCAAGATTTCAGTTGCATAACCTTTACGGTAAAGAATGTTACGAACGGCTGCGTATTGGTAAGCTTCGTTTTCAGAAAGTTTGTCTGAAGTGTAGTCTTTACGAGCTGCATTCGCACCTTCCATAAGAGCTTTGATGTCTGCACCTGATGCAGCGATTGGAAGCAAACCAACTGCGGTCAATACTGAGAAGCGTCCACCGATATCATCTGGAACTACAAATGTTTCCCAACCATTCGCATCTGCTTCAACCTTAACAGCACCTTTTTGGCGGTCAGTTGTTGCGTAGATACGTTTGTTAGCTTCTTCTTGACCGTATTTCTTAACCAAGAGTTCTTTGAAGACGCGGAAAGCGATAGCTGGCTCAGTTGTTGTACCTGATTTAGAAATCACGTTTACTGAGAAGTCTTTGTCAGCTACGTACTCTACCAAGTCAGCAAGGTAAGTAGATGAGATTGAGTTTCCTGCGTAAAGGATTTGTGGAGCTTTGCGTTCTTCTTTTGTTTGCAAGTTCGCAAAGTGGTGGTTCAAGAAGTCAATGGCTGCTTTCGCTCCAAGGTAAGATCCACCGATACCGATCACAACCAAAACATCGCTGTCTGATTTGATTTGCTCAGCAGCTTTCAAGATGCGGTCGAATTCTTCACGGTCATAATTTTCAGGAAGGTCCAACCAACCCAAAAAGTCGCTACCAGCACCAGTTCCTTTACGAATCAATTCGTCTGCAGCTGTTACTTGTGCTTGCATGTATTCCACTTCATGTGGGGCAACAAATTTGTCCAAGACTTTTGAATAGTCAAATTTAATATGTGACATGATAATCCTCCAATATTTCTTCTTTTCTATCATAACGCTTACCTTCGATTTTTTCAAGCTTTTTTATTGAATTTGCCTAATTTTTATCAGAATTCAAACGTTTGCGTAAAAATGTCAAAATACAAAAAATCTGAAAGAACGAATAAAAACGGCTAGAGTCTCTAACCGTTACAATTCATTTAATAAATACTCAAATAGTTCTAAATTGCCGTCTTCTTCATTGACCAGAAACTCTGGATGCCACTGCAAACCAATGATACGGTGCTCGTCGATAGACTCAATCGCTTCAATGGTCTGGTCTCTTGGATCAATAGCAGTTACACGGAAATTAGGCGCCAGATCTTTAATACTTTGACGATGGACTGAGTTGACCCGACTTTCTTTTCCGAACAACTTAGCCACCACGCTTCCTTCTACTGTCTCAATAGAATGAGATGTCCCAAAAGGCAGGCCTTGCCAGTGACCTTCAATTTCTTGGTGAAGAGTGCCGCCAAAAGCAACATTGACCAGCTGAACACCGCGGCAGATTGCCAAAATGGGCTTATTCTGATGGAGTGCTTCTCTCAAGAGTGCCAATTCAAACTCATCGCGTACAAGGTTGTAATCATCGCTCTCAATGGTCTTTTTCTCTCCATAAAACTGAGGATGGACATTTTGCCCGCCTGTCAAGATGAGTTTGTCAATCATTTCCACATAATCGCGAACAATGGACTCATCCCCTACAGGAATTACTAAGGGAAGACCACCGACTTGACGAATGCTCTCTGCAAATTTACAGGACACAGATGAGTGAATGTTTTTTCCTTCTGCATCTACAGGACATAGATTCGCAGCAACTCCTACAACCGTTCTAGCCATGATGTGTCTCCTTTCGATTTTCTTGCGACAGTCTTATCTTATCACTCCAACCCTTTCCTGTCTAATATGTTTTTTTAAAGACCGTGATAAGTATTTTTTATGGACAAGAAAAAGCTGCCCAAGAGGACAACTTCTTTTTTATTCGAAGACAAATTGATTGTGATACAGTTCTGAGTAGAAACCGCCAAGTTTGAGCAACTCGTGATGATTTCCACGTTCAATAACCTCTCCATCTTTGAGGACAATAATCTGATTGGCATTGAGGATGGTCTTGAGACGATGGGCAATGACAAAACTGGTTCGACCTGCTACTACTGCCTCCATAGCATGTTGAATCTTGCTTTCTGTTACGGTATCGACATTGGAAGTCGCTTCATCTAGGATTAGGACTTGAGGATCTGTCATCAAGGTCCGAGCGATGGAAATCAATTGTTTCTGCCCAGTCGAGAAGATATTTTGCTCATCATCAATAAGGGTATCATACTTATCAGGCAAGCTTTCGATATAGTCATGAATATGAGTTGCCTTGGCAGCTGCTTCGACCATTTCCTGACTGGCATCTGGCACACCAAAGCGGATATTGTCTCGGATCGTTCCACTAAACAAGACCGAATCCTGCAAGACAATCCCGACCTTGCTCCGCAGACTGTCCAAATCGTAGTCACGAATGTCTTTCCCATCAAAGCAAATGCTACCTGCATCCACATCGTAGAAGCGATTGATAAGGTTCATGATGGTCGTTTTCCCTGAACCAGTCGGACCGACAACTGCTATCATCTGCCCCTTAGGAGCTGAAATGGTGACATCTTTCAAAATCGGCTTGTCTGGCACATAAGAGAAATCAATGTGACTGATTTCAACGCCTTCTCGCAATTCCGAAAAGGCTGGTGCATTTTGCGGACGAATCTCTTCTTCTGAATCAAACATTTCTTGGATACGATCCGCCCCAGTAAAGGCCAACTGGAGGCTCCCCCAACTCGCAGCCACCTGGATAATCGGCTGGTAGTACTGCTGAGAAAATTGGGTAAACATGACAATCAAACCTAGGGCCGTCGTTGTTTCGATACTTGGATCGTTCAGCAAGACCGCAGAACCTGCAAAAATAACGATGGCCGTATTGACCAAGCTCATCCCATTCATGACAGGAAAGAGGATGCCTGAGAACATTCTCCCTTTAAAGGTTGCCTTGCGCACGCGCTCATTTTGCTCCACAAAGCCTGCTACGATGTCGTCTTGAATTCCTTGTACGATAACAGCTTTCTGTCCAGAAATACTCTCGTCCATGTAGGCGTTGAGTTTCCCAACCTCTTTTTGCTGGAGATTAGTGTACTTGCGGGCCATTTTCACGATGAAGACCAGCATGAGAAAGGCCACTGGAGTACTGGCTACTGTTATCAGGGCTAGCGTCACATTTCTTGAAAACATGACAAAAATCAAACCGATGTAAAGAGCAATATTACTCATAACCTGAACTAGACTTTCATTGAAGGCTTGAAGGATGTTGTCCAAGTCACTCGTGAAGCGAGAGAGGATGTCACCATCCTGATGGCGGTCAAAGAAAGAAACCGTTAAACGAGAAAGTTTGCCAAAGAGGCCCTTACGCATCTCATTTGTCGACTCAGCAATCACACGGGTCATCAAGGTCATGTAAATCAAACTGGATACCACTAAGGCGAGGACAACCAGAGCTAGATTCAGCATCAGAGCTGACAAACTCTGCCAGGCTAGTTCGGAAGTCCCATTTTGATAAGCTAGAACTAGGTTAGCGAGCTCTGTGACTGCTTGACCTGAAAAAACTGGAAAGAGGGCTTGGGCAATCGTCGCAACTGCAACCATTAGAATCACAATGACAAAGGAGAACTTGTAAACTTTAAAATAATTCCAGAAAAATCGAACGGTTTTCATTTTATTCCTCCTTTCCCTTTTGTGTTTCGTAGATTTCGCGGTAGACGGCATTGCTAGCTACCAAGTCCGCATGCCTTCCTTCTCCAATCAAGCGTCCTTGATCCAAGACCAAAATCTTGTCTGCATGGACGACTGAACTGATCTTTTGAGCGATGATAATCGTGGTCGTCCCTTTCAGGTCTTTGTTCAAAGCTTCCTGTACGAGTCTCTCTGACTTGGCATCCAAGGCCGAAGTCGAATCGTCAAAAATCAGGATACGGGGATTGCTGACAATCCCACGGGCAATGGACATCCGTTGCTTTTGTCCACCAGAAAAGTTGGTGCCACGTTCCTCGACCTGACTCTCAAATTTGTTTTCCATGCGTCCGATAAATTCGCTGGCTTGAGCAATCCGTGCTGCACGTTCCATTTCTGACACGCTGGCATTGCCTTTTCCTTGACGAAGATTATCTGCAATGGTCCCGCTAAAGAGAATAGCACGTTGCAAGACGATAGAAACTGTTTTACGCAAGGTTCCCTCGCTGACGTCTCGAATATCCTTGCCACCAATCTTGATAGATCCCTCCTGTGGATCAAAAAGTCGTGGAATTAACTGAGCTAGGGTGGACTTCCCTGCTCCAGTAGCCCCAACCACACCGACCATTTGACCAGGCGCAATTTCAAAGGTTACATTCTTCAGCATAGGCTCATCGTCATTAGGATAGGTGAAGGTTACATTTTCAAAAGAGAGACTTCCTTCTAACTCTTCGTTCGGGAGATCTTTAAAGGTCATTGCTGGCTCGGTATCTAGAATCTCGCGGATACGACGCAAGGAAATCATGGCACGGCTGACAGAATTTCCTAAAAATCCAACCATGATAATGGTAAAGATAATCTGGCTGAGATAGTTGACAAAGGAAGCAATCGAGCCCACAACAGATGGATCTGACTGAGCCATTCCAGCCACCAACCAGATAGAGAGAAAGACAGCCCCATAGCCGACTAGCATCATAATAGGTTCTATAACTGAGAAGGCATAACCGATATAAAGATTTTGGCCGAGAAGTTCATCAGAAACCTCGGTAAATTTGTCAAATTGTGCTTTTTCTTGTACAAAGGATTTGACCACGCGCACACCACGTAGATTTTCCTTGGCGATAGCATTGATCCGTTCAAGAAGGGTTTGAAACTTAGCAAATCGTGGCCCCATCATCCCCATCATGATGGCAGTTAGTGCAAGGATTAGGAGCACCATGAGGACAATCACCCACCAAAGCGACGGAAGAGTGTGAACCGCCAAGATAAAGGAACCGATAAAGAGAAGAGGGAGACGGAAGAGGATTTGAAAAGCCATCATCACCACGTTCTGAATTTGGTTGATATCATTGGTCATACGGACGACAAGGTTACCGGCATTGAATTGCTCAATATTGGCATAAGAAAAAGTCTGGATCTTGCGAAAAGCGTCTTCCCGAAGGTCCGAAGACACTCCTTGAGCAATATAGGCTGCAAGTGTCACATTGACCCCACCTGCAACCAGCCCCACTAGGGCTACTCCTATCAGCCAAGCGCCAATACTATAAATAGCCTCATGTTGTCCGGCCAACAAAGCCTCTAACACCTCTTGCAAATAGCGCGGTTGCAAGAGCGAGCTCGCAACCATCAAGCCTGTCATCACTAGGGATGCCAAGGCCTGCCATCTATAGGTTTTTATTTTTTTAATGAGCATATTTCCTCCTAATAAAATAGATAAAGGGAGCGACATCCTGCGTCAGCTCCTTCTCATTCGGTCATATTGATGCTATTCTAGCAAAAAAGAGAAATCTTGTCAAAGAAGTTTCCTTATTATAAATTAGTGCGCTTTCATATACAGGTGATGCATGAAAAGGCTTTTTATGGTAAAATGAAAGGAAGAACTCTTACAAGGAGGAAAAGATGAAGAAACAAACCATCGCTGTCTTGGGTCCTGGTTCTTGGGGGACCGCCCTTTCGCAGGTCCTAAACGACAATGGACACGAGGTTCGAATTTGGGGAAATATTTCTGACCAGATCGATGAAATCAATAACCAACATACAAACAAACGCTATTTCAAAGATATCCTACTCGACGAAAAAATCAAAGCCTATCATGATTTAGAAGAAACACTAAAGGATGTGGATGCTGTTTTATTTGTGGTCCCAACAAAAGTAACGAGACTGGTTGCCCAACAAGTAGCAAAGGTGCTCGATCACAAGGTTGTCATCATGCATGCCTCCAAAGGATTGGAACCAGATAGCCACAAACGTCTATCAACTATTCTTGAAGAGGAAATTCCAGCCGATCTCCGTAGTGAAGTCGTTGTTGTTTCAGGCCCCAGCCACGCTGAGGAAACTATTGTTCGGGATATTACCTTGATCACTGCAGCCTCTAAAGACCTCGAAACTGCTCAGTACGTCCAAAATCTCTTTAGCAATCACTACTTCCGTCTCTATACTAATACGGATGTTATCGGGGTTGAAACCGCTGGTGCTCTTAAAAATATCATCGCAGTTGGCGCTGGCGCACTACATGGTCTAGGGTTTGGCGACAATGCCAAGGCGGCCATCATCGCACGTGGCTTGACAGAAATCACCCGTCTAGGAGTCGCTCTTGGGGCAAATCCTCTAACTTATAGCGGGCTTTCTGGAGTTGGGGATTTGATTGTAACGGGAACATCTGTCCACTCTCGTAACTGGAGGGCCGGTAATGCTCTTGGCCGTGGAGAATCCCTCGCAGACATCGAAGCAAACATGGGCATGGTCATTGAAGGCATTTCAACAACTCGAGCAGCTCACGAACTGGCTCAGGAATTGGGTGTCTACATGCCAATCACACAGGCTATTTACCGAGTTATCTACGAAGGTGTCAATATCAAAGAAGCAATCAACGACATCATGAGTAATGAATTTAAAGCAGAAAACGAATGGTCATAGACCTTTATAGAAAGGAACATTTATGAAACAAAAAGTCAGAAAAGCAGTCATCCCTGCCGCTGGATTGGGGACTCGTTTCCTCCCAGCAACTAAGGCCTTGGCCAAGGAAATGTTGCCAATCGTAGACAAGCCAACTATCCAGTTTATCGTTGAAGAAGCCCTCAAGTCTGGAATCGAAGATATCTTGGTTGTTACGGGTAAGTCAAAACGTTCCATTGAGGACCATTTCGACTCAAACTTCGAATTGGAATACAACCTCAAAGAAAAAGGAAAAACGGATCTTTTGAAGCTGGTTGATGAGACAACTGGTATGCGTCTGCATTTTATCCGCCAAACACATCCACGTGGTCTCGGAGATGCTGTTTTGCAGGCTAAAGCTTTCGTCGGAAATGAACCTTTTATCGTTATGCTTGGTGATGACTTAATGGATATCACCAACGAAAAAGCTGTTCCGCTCACCAAACAACTCATGGATGACTACGAGCGTACCCACGCGTCTACTATCGCTGTTATGCCTGTCCCTCATGACGAAGTATCTGCTTACGGGGTTATTGCTCCGCAAGGCGAAGGAAAAGACGGCCTTTACAGCGTTGAAACCTTCGTTGAAAAACCAGCTCCAGAGGATGCCCCTAGCGACCTTGCTATCATTGGGCGCTACCTCCTCACTCCTGAAATTTTCCAAATCCTCGAAAACCAAGCTCCAGGTGCAGGAAATGAAATTCAGCTGACAGATGCAATCGATACCCTCAATAAAACACAACGTGTATTTGCTCGTGAATTCAAGGGAGCTCGTTACGATGTCGGAGACAAGTTTGGCTTTATGAAAACCTCCATCGACTACGCTCTTAAACACCCACAAGTCAAAGACGACTTGAAAGACTATCTCATTCAACTCGGAAAAGAGTTAGCTGAGGGGAAATAGAAGAAAAACAAAGCTCTTAAATAAGGGCTTTGTTTTTTGTTGACGATTGCAACAAAAAAGCCATCTTTGCAGATGACTTATTAGCAACCGAATCGGTGCTCATTTAACTATTCCCTCTACACATAGGTCATTCCCTTATAGCAAAGGAAAACGGCTAGTGCGATAAAAAGTACGGTTGCCCCGATTCGCTGGCTGGTACTATACATCTTTCTCTCCCATTTAACTGGAAAAATGACTGCTAGAAAAGCACCGCCTACTGCGCCACCAATATGCCCTGCTAGGCTGATTCCTGGAATCAGAATACTTCCAATGATATTGATCACGAAAAGCGTCAGGTAGGATTGCCCCAACTGCTGGATATAGGGGCTGCGAGTCGCATAGCGCAAAACGATAATCGCAGCAAATAATCCATAGAGAGAAGTGGAAGCGCCTGCTGCTACAACTTTCGATGTGAAAGCAAAAACAAAGAGATTACCCATCATTCCAGATAAGAGATAGAGAAAGAAAAATTGCTTAGAACCGAAAATCTCCTCCACCTGTCGTCCAAGAAAGTAGAGTGAAATCATATTGACAATGAAATGCTCCCATCCAATATGCACAAAGATAGCCGAAAATAGGCGCCAAATCTGCTCTGGGAACAGGCGAATGATCGGTCCATACATAGCTCCAAACTGAAACAGAGTTTTGACTTGATCAAAGTTGATACCCGTAGTAATCAGCATCAGTAGAAATACAAAGCCAGTCACTAGGAGAAAAAAACTAGTCACAGGATAACGTTTATCAAAGATTTCCTTCATAGATTAGCACCTCCTGGACGGGAATATCATGGTTTTCCGAGTTGAAATTCTGGATTTGGCAAGGATAGATTGTACTCATGGTATGCCCAGCAAAATGTTCCAGATAGCGGTCGTAGTATCCTCCACCATATCCGATCCGATAGCCCTCTGTTGTAAAAGCCAAGCCCGGAACATGAATTAAATCAATCTGAGATGGTTCCACCGCTTCCAAGTCTCCTTGCGGTTCCAGTAAACCAAAGGAAGTTTTTACCAACTGCTGAGGATCATATACCACAAACTCCATGCGCCCCTTGGGATAGGTTTTGGGTATCAAAACCTTCTTGCCGTCCTTCAGCGCCTGGTCAATCAGTTCTTGCGTTTGAAATTCATGAGGGAAGGAGAGATAGGTTGCGATGGTCTTGGCTTCTTGGTAAAAGGGGTGATTCAAAAATCGTTTTGTTAAAGCTCGATCCATAGCCTGTTTTTGTTCTTGAGATAAAGCCTTCATTTCTTGCAAGACTTGCTTGCGTAATTTCGATTTCATAGCTAAGCCCTCTACTCCGCCGCTTTCTTTTTGAGAAAACTAGAAACCGCCTCAACACCAATGGCTAGGGCTTCTTCCTTGGGACTCATCTGAGGATGATGAAGAGCATAAGGACTGTCGATACCTAGCCAAAACATAACCCCATCAACCTTTGAAAGAAGATAACCAAAGTCCTCACCAGTCATAGCAGGCTCGATATCAATCAACTCGACTCCCTCTTTTTCTTCAAAGAAGTCCATCAGTTCACGCGCCAAGGCTGGATTGTTCTCAACAGGTAGGTAGCCTCCTTGCTTGAGTTCCACTTCAACTTCCATATCAAAGGCTGCTGCAACTCCTTCTGCGACTGTCTTGACTCTTTTTTGTACCAAGAGGCTCATGTCCTGAGTCAATGCCCGAATAGTTCCGTGTAAAAATGCTGTGTCTGTAATGACATTGTTGGTTGTTCCAGCTTGGAAAAGACCAAAGGTCACCACCGCTCCCTCAATTGGATTGACATTGCGGCTGACAACTGACTGTACTTGGGTTACAAAGTAACTAGCAGCCACCAAGGCGTCATTGGCTTCATGCGGAAAAGCTGCGTGTCCTCCTTTTCCTTTGAAACGAATCTTCACCTCACAAGTCCCTGCAAAGAGTGTATGAGTATTGGTCGCGATCTGTCCGACCTTCAAATCTGGACGAACATGGAGTCCATAAAACTGGTCTGGTAGCCAGTCCTCAAAAGCGCCATCCTCATACATGAGCATACCACCGGCTTCATTCTCCTCAGCAGGCTGAAATAGGAAGAGCAGATTATTCTTGGGTTGCTCCTCAAGGGCGCGCTCAAGACAGCCTAAGGCAATAGTCATATGAAAATCATGGCCACAAGCATGCATGCGGCCTTGGTGTTGAGAGGCGAAAGGCAGTCCTGTTTGTTCGACGATAGGCAGACCATCAATATCTGTTCGCCAACCAATGGTCCGCTCCGGCTGACTTCCCTGCAGGTAGACCAAAATTCCTGTCCGCCAAGTACGAACTTGAACAAAGTCCTTGCCCGTAGTCAATTTCTCAATCACATCCAGCAAATAAGCCTGAGTCTCGAACTCTTCCAAGCCAATCTCTGGAATCTGGTGTAAATCTCGTCTAGTCTGAATCAAATCTAACATCTATCTGTCCTCCTATATAGCAGAAAGAGGCTGGAAAAAGGGTTCCGCCTCTTTTTTACTTTTACAATTACAAGGTACGAAGCGCATCCTCTAGCGCTGTTTTTTGTTGGGTTTGGGCATCAATTTCTTTGATGATACGAGCTGGAACACCTGCCACTACCACGTTTTCTGGAACATCTTGGGTAACAATAGCTCCGGCTGCAACAACTGAACCACTGCCGATTTGAACTCCTTCGATCACCACTGCATTGGCACCGATAAGAACATTATCTCCGACACGGACTGGTTCAGCGCTAGCTGGCTCAATCACACCTGCCAAAACCGCCCCTGCACCAACGTGGCTGTTCTTCCCAACGATGGCACGGCCACCAAGGATGGCACCCATGTCAATCATGGTTCCTGCACCGATTTCAGCACCGATATTGATAACAGCTCCCATCATGATAACAGCATTGTCACCAATTTCTACCTGGTCACGGATAATCGCACCTGGCTCAATACGAGCATTGATATCACGTTTATCTAGTAAAGGAACTGCAGAATTACGAGCATCTTGCTCAACAACATAGTCTTGATTTTCTACTAAACCTTCAAGAAGCGGAGCGACATCCTTCCAGTCTCCGAATAAAACATTTCCTAGTTTGACAACAGAGCTAGGCACAGCAGATGCGAGTTGTCCTTCAAAGGTTACTTTAACACAGGTTTTCTTTTCCGCATTGGCGATAAATTGGATAATTTCTTGAGCGTTCATTTTTGTAGCAGTCATAGGTGCCTCCTAGTTCGTTATAATGATACCTATTCTACCAAAAAAGGCCTCAAATTTGAAGCCTCAACTATCAAATAATCATCTTTACCTGGCTTGTTTTGCCTCTTCTACAGATAAGAAAATCATCGGGACGATAATAAACACCATAGCTAAGGCCAAAAAAACATCCATGACCAATCCCAGAAAAAGAACACTTAATAGAGCTGAAGAGAGAGGCTCGCTAGCGCTCACTACAGAGACAACGAGAGGGGAAACGAGAGAGACAGCCTTCATAGACAGGAAGAAGGCAAAAGCAGTCCCAAACACGGCAATCGTCAGACAAATCAGCACACTTACCAAATCCACTTGAAAACTTATCTGATAAATAGGGTAAAGGAAATTACTAAAGAGTCCTGCCAGAATCATCCCCCAACCAACAGTTGGAACGAAACCGTAGCGCCGTGCAAAACGTTGGGGAAGGAGGACATTAAACATGACCCCTACTGCACTAAGCAAACCTGTCACTAGAGCCAAAGGTGTCATGGACAACTGGGATAAATCCCCTTTTGTAGCCATCAAAAAAACACCTAGCATGGCAATCAAAACATAGAAAACAGCTGTAATCGAAGCCTTCTTCTGGTAAACGAGGCGATTGTAAAACAGGATAAAAACAGGGCTGATAAATTGCAAAATGGTCGCCGTCGTCGCATTGGAATACTCAACGCAGAGATAGAAGAAAAACTGCACAGAAAAAATACCTAGAATAGCATAGGCTAAAAAAGGTAGATAATTTTTCTTATCACGCCAGATGTCCAATAATCGAGTGCGCAACTGAAAGGCCGATAAGCCTAAAACCAACCCCCCCGCTACCAGTAAACGCATAGAAGTAATCCATCCAGAAGACACTGGATAATGAGTGAAAAAATACTCTCCTAAAATCCCACAAATCCCCCAGATTAGGCCTGAGAGTAGCGAGTATAGTGTTCCCTTAACAATCTTTTTCTGATAATGATTCATACTCCTATTGTAACACGAAACCAACCAAGAAAAAAGTAACAACAAGGAGAAATTACTAACCTTGCTGCTACTCTATCTTAGCGATTAAATAGACGTGAACGTCCTGAAGAGCCACTCTGAGTATTTCCACTCGAGCTTGTTGTTCCCGAACCGCTACTTGAGCTTGGAGGAGTTACTGCAGGAATGCTTCCTAGAATATTCTTCCAAGCATTCTGATAATCTGCATCGCTTCCTCCAATAGCGAAGCGGTAGGTAGTTACTGGCGCCCCTTCTTTAGTAGCCCAGTAACTTGTTACGGTAGAACCGGAAACGTTGACTTCTTTGCCATTGATTGAAACCTTGCCCGGTTTCTCCCCTGTCGACTTGAGAACTTGTGACTTGGTCACACTTGAGTCAAGATTAAAGCGCTCATTCCCCCAAATGCCAGGTTTTGCTTGTTGAATGGCATTAACCAAGTGGGCCATATAGTTGGCATTGCGGTAGTGGCCCGCACCTTTGGCTAGTGGGCGGTTGTCATCGTGACCTAGCCACCCTCCCAGAGTCAAGCGAGGCGTAGAAAGCATAAGCCACATGTTTTCATCTTCATTGGTTGTACCAGTTTTTCCAATCCAGTCGGCGCTAGCGAGACTTGGATTGATGGTAGCCAAGTCTGTTTGGAAACTTGAGGTAATCCGAGATGAAATAACATCGCGAAGCAAGCTTTGCATAATGGTCGCTGTCGCTTTTGAGTAAACTTGGACAGGTTTATCCTTATGTTCATAGACCACTCGACCATCTGTTGACTCGATCTTCGCAATCATATGTTTCTTATGGTAAACTCCATTATTAGCCAAGGTTTGATATCCGTTGGTATGCTGAGCAACTGTAACGTCAATTCCTCCGCCCATCGGTAAACTCTCAATACCATATTCTGGGATTTCGTAACCCATTTTTTCCATATACCCCTTGACATCAACCCCCTTCTCTCGAAGTGTACGATAAGTCCAGTAGGCTGGGATATTCCATGAGTAGTTGAGGGCCTCCCCTAACGTCATCATCCCTGTACCAGGACTATTGACATACATGATAGGATTGCCGTTTGAAAAGTTGGTCGGATAGTTTGATAAGATACTTGCACTTCCCATCAGACCTTGGTCAATGGCAATACTGTAAGCCAATATCGGCTTAGTAGTCGAAGCAGGAGAACGTTTTGTGTCGATAGCGTGGTTATTCTGATTTTTTTGATAATTGCGACCACCGACAAATCCAAGAATAGCCCCCGTTTGGTTGTCCATGAGGACATTCCCCACCTCAGGCTGGCCTGTCGAATCATCTAGCAGATAGCCGTAGGTTGCCACCGCATTTTGCATCGCAGCATGAACATTTTTATTGATAGTTGTCGTAATCTTATACCCACCATTTTCAATTTCCTTAGTCGCTAAATCACGATAAGCTTTCTGGATGGATTCATTCTTTTGCTCTTGCGCAGAAACATTATCTCGTTGGATGAGGTAGTCATACATCCGATCAGTAGCTTCTGCCAAGGTTGCGAAGTAAAGATAGTCACGCGAAGTACCGCTGACACTACCAGATGGTAAGAAGTCTTTCTTAAAATCATAATCCTTATACTTGTCGTAATCTTCCTGACTTAGAGCCCCTGTCCGGTACATATTATAGAGAACATCTTTAGCCCGTTTGATCCCCAGAGCCAAATCCTCCTCACTCTTCATACTACCGTCAGATTCATAAGGGGAGTAACTGATTGGGCTCTGTGGCAATCCTGCGATAAAAGCTGCTTGAGGGACTGTTAAATCCGAAGCCTTAACCCCAAAAATCCCTTCTGCAGCCTGCTGGGCACCTGCAATATTTTGACCCTTGTGATTGCGTCCAAAAGGAGCAATATTAAGGTAGGTTGTTAAAATCTCATCCTTACCCATAGCCCGCTCTAAAGCTAGAGCATCAATGATTTCTTTGGCCTTACGAGCTAGAGTTGGAGCATCCCCCACCACTTGCTGCTTGATAACCTGCTGAGTCAAGGTCGAACCCCCACTGGATGACCCCAGACCAACAAAAGTTCCCAAAGTCGCACGAATAACGGCCTTAGGCACGACTCCCTTGTGCTCGTTGAAATTCTCGTCTTCTGTCGCAATGATAGCTTTCTTAAGGTTGTCTGAGATAGCATCTGAAGCGACTGAAGTGCGCAACAAATCGCCCTCGATCGAGGCAATGGTACTGCCGTCAGAATAAGTGATTTCTGAGATAGAGGCAATATCCTTCACTTGCTTGACCAACTCTTCTGCTTGAGGTACTTGGGCCTTGTCAAATAGAGCGACTCCATAACCCATAGCCACCCCAGCACCAAACAGTCCACCGATAAAACCTAGGATAAAGAGAGTATTAAAAACTATTTTAAACCCACTCAAAACCTTAGCAAAATTAGATCCTGCCCTTCCAACTTTGTCAGAAGAGGTCCCCTTTTTACCGGTTTTCTTATCAGCTAGTTTTTCTGCTAGTCTTTTCTTCCATTTTGCAATTCGTTGCGTTAGCTGCTGGAAAACATGCAGTATTTTTGTTTTTAATTCATTAATTCTTTCTTTCATGAATGTCCTCACTTTCTCTATTATACCATAAAAGGTAAACTTTCAATAAAATAGCCACTTTCTTCCCTATTCCACTAGGCTATTGCCCAAGTTTGTGATACAATAGGTAGAAACAATATTTTAAAAAGGAGAAAAGACATATGCACATTTTTGATGAGCTAAAAGAGCGTGGTTTGATTTTTCAAACGACTGATGAAGAAGCTTTGCGCAAAGCCCTAGAAGAAGGTCAAGTTTCTTATTATACTGGCTACGATCCAACTGCTGACAGCCTTCACCTAGGCCACCTTGTCGCAATCTTGACAAGTCGTCGTTTGCAACTAGCAGGTCACAAACCTTATGCGCTCGTTGGCGGTGCTACAGGTCTCATCGGAGATCCGTCCTTCAAAGATGCTGAGCGTAGTCTCCAAACAAAAGACACAGTAGAGGGCTGGGTCAAGTCTATCCAAGGACAACTTTCTCGTTTTCTTGACTTTGAAAATGGGGAAAATAAAGCTGTCATGGTCAACAACTACGACTGGTTTGGCAGCATCAGCTTCATTGACTTCCTCCGTGATGTCGGAAAATACTTCACTGTCAACTACATGATGAGCAAGGAGTCTGTGAAGAAACGGATTGAAACAGGGATTTCTTACACTGAGTTTGCCTACCAAATCATGCAAGGGTATGACTTCTACGTCCTTAACCAAGAGCACAACGTAACGCTACAAATCGGTGGTTCTGACCAGTGGGGAAATATGACCGCAGGTACCGAATTGCTTCGTCGTAAGGCTGACAAGACTGGTCACGTTATTACTGTTCCACTCATCACAGACGCAACTGGTAAGAAATTTGGTAAATCTGAAGGAAACGCTGTTTGGCTCAACCCTGAAAAGACTTCTCCATACGAAATGTACCAATTCTGGATGAACGTCATGGACGCTGACGCTGTTCGCTTCTTGAAGATCTTTACCTTCTTGTCACTGGATGAGATTGAAGACATCCGTAAACAGTTTGAAGCGGCTCCACACGAACGCTTGGCTCAGAAAGTCTTGGCTCGTGAAGTCGTTACACTTGTTCACGGCGAAGAAGCCTACAAGGAGGCCCTCAATATCACAGAGCAACTCTTTGCTGGAAACATCAAAAATCTTTCTGTTAAAGAACTCAAACAAGGACTTCGTGGCGTGCCAAACTACCAAGTACAAGCAGACGAAAACCACAATATCGTGGAACTCCTCGTGTCATCTGGTGTGGTGAATTCAAAACGCCAAGCCCGTGAAGATGTTCAAAATGGAGCCATCTACGTCAACGGCGACCGTATCCAAGACCTTGACTATGTCTTGAGTGACACAGATAAGTTAGAAAACGAACTAACTGTTATCCGCCGCGGTAAGAAAAAATACTTCGTTCTTACATACTAAAAAAGCAGACTGGGGGGCATTTGCCATCCAGTCCTTTTTTTGCTAGACTAAAACTATGAATACAAATCTCAAACCAAAACTTCAACGTTTTGCTACTGCTAGCGCCTTTTCCTGCCCCATCTGTCAAGAAAATCTGACCTTGGTCGAAACTAGTCTCAAGTGTAGTAAACGCCATTCTTTTGACTTGGCAAAATTTGGCTATGTCAACTTGGCTCCGCAAATCAAGCAATCTGCCAACTACGACAAGGAAAACTTTCAAAACCGCCAACAAATCCTAGAAGCTGGCTTTTATCAAGCTATTCTAGAGGCCGTTTCTGATTTACTTTCAAACTCAAAAAATGCCAAAACAATTTTAGATATCGGATGTGGTGAAGGTTTCTACTCTCGCAAACTCCAAGAAAGTCACTCTGACAAAATCTTCTACGCCTTTGACATCTCCAAAAATTCCGTCCAAATCGCTGCCAAGAGCGAACCCAACTGGTCAGTCAACTGGTTTGTTGGTGACCTGGCTCGTCTCCCTATGAAAGACGCCAGCATGGATATCCTGCTTGATATCTTTTCGCCTGCCAACTATGGGGAATTCCGTCGCGTTCTATTCAAAGATGGGATCTTGATAAAGGTCATCCCGACGGAAAATCACCTCAAAGAAATCCGTCAAATGGTGCAGGACCAGCTGACAAAGAAGGGCTATTCCAACCAAGATATCAAAGAACATTTCCAGGAACATTTCAGCATCCAATCTCGTCAGATTGCTTCCTTAACAAAACCTATCTCGGCTGAGCAACGCCAAGCCCTGCTTGCCATGACACCCTTACTCTTTCACGTTGATCAAACCAATATTGACTGGAATCAACTGACGGAGATTACCATCGAAGCAGAGATTCTGGTTGGAAAAGCACTGTAAGCTAGTTTTGGAGATACTACAAAACCCGCACCTCTTCTTGAGGTGCGGGTTTAAATCGCGATTTTTCAACTGTCTATCCGAAAAGTGGAAAAAATTTTAACCTCTCCATTTATTTTCGATTCGAAATAACAAATTTATCAATAAATAGCAAGTGAAATGAGGCAAGTGATGCCCCATAACAACATCCATGAAAAGAGATTTCTTGATGAGTCAGTGGAAAGGAACTACTATTACCCATATAAAGGCATGACCAAATTACAAAAAGAATCCAAAATAAATCAGTCCATTTATATTTTTGAAAAATATTTTTTCCACATAAGAACACCCTCTTTCCTGCAATCATATTATAACACTTCGTGTAAGCGGATACAAGCTATATGAGGTGATCAACTAAGAAGAAGCATGAGGTTGAAAGAGAGTGTTAAACCTTCAATACGTCTATGATTTCTCTTCTTTTACTTACAAGATTGACCCAAATCCACATCATTCAAAAAAGGCGAATTTCAATCGAAACTCGCTTTTTTACAAAATGTATTAGTATAAATTTGTACCTTAGTTCAAGTGCCAGATATCTTCGTTGTACTGAGCGATTGTACGGTCAGATGAGAAGAATCCTGCTTTGGAAATGTTAACGATGACTTTATCCAACCATGCGTCACGGTCTTCGTAGTCAGCAAGCATTTGCTCTTTCACTTTGATGTAGTCTTCCAAGTCAAGGAGAGTCATGAACCAGTCTTTGTTGATCAATTCATTGTAAAGACGTTCCAAGCGTTCTTTCTTACCTACTGCAAGAACAGCATCGCTCACGATGAAGTCAACCAAAGGTTTGATAGCTTTACGAGCGTAGAATTCGCTTGATTTGTAAGCTGCTTTTGCGTAAAGGTCGATAACAGTTTCTGAATCTTCACCGAAGATGTAGATGTTTTCGTCTCCAACCAATTCAGCGATTTCCACGTTAGCGCCGTCCATAGTACCAAGAGTCAAAGCTCCGTTCAACATGAATTTCATGTTACCAGTACCTGAAGCTTCTTTAGAAGCAAGTGAGATTTGTTCTGAGATGTCACATGCTGGGATAAGGAAGCTTGCTGCAGTAACGTTGTAGTTTTCAACCATGACGACTTGCAAGTGTGGAGCTACTTCTGGATCATTTGCAATCACTTCTGACAAGCAAAGGATCAAGTGAATGATGTCTTGGGCAATTGTGTAGGCAGGAGCTGCTTTACCACCAAAGAAGACTGTGATTGGGCGAGCAGGGATGTTGCCAGCCTTGATATCAAGGTATTTGTGGATGACATACAAAGCGTTCATTTGTTGACGTTTGTACTCGTGAAGACGTTTAATTTGGATATCAAAGATAGAGTTTGTATTGATTTCCACACCTTGGTGCTCTTTCAAGTGGCGAGCCAATTTACGTTTGTTGTGAGCCTTGATGCTTTCCAATTTTTCTTTGACAGCAGCCTTGTCTTCGTATGACAAGAGTTTTTCAAGCTCATCTGCTTCATGGTGCCAACCACGGCCAATAATCTCATCCAAGTAGTGAGACAGTCTTGGGTTGGCATGCATGAGCCAACGACGGAATGTGATACCGTTTGTTTTGTTATTGAATTTTTCTGGGTAGATGTCGTAGAAAGCTTTCAACTCTGAGTTCTTCAAGATTTCAGTGTGAAGAGCTGCAACCCCGTTTACGCTGTATCCATAGTGGATATCCATGTGAGCCATGTGAACACGTCCGCTCTCATCGATGATTTGAACAGCTGGATCTTTGTATTCTGCTTTCACACGGCGGTCCAATTCTTTGATGATTGGTACCAAGTGAGGAACCACTTCTTCCAAGAATTCAAGAGGCCATTTTTCAAGGGCTTCAGCAAGGATTGTGTGGTTAGTGTAGGCAGTCATGCTACGTACGATTGAGATTGCTTCATCAAGTTCGATACCACGCGCAGTCAAAAGACGGATCAATTCAGGAATCACCATTGATGGGTGAGTATCATTGATTTGTACAACTGCGTAGTCCGCAAGGTCATGCAAGTTGCTTCCTTTTTCGATCGCTTCGTCAATGATCAATTGCGCACCGTTTGAAACCATGAAGTATTGTTGGAAGATACGGAGCAATTCACCTTGCTTGTCGCTATCGTCTGGGTAAAGGAAGAGAGTCAAGTTGCGAGCGATATCTGTCTTGTCAAAGTTGATACCATCTTCGATGATAGAAGAATCAACTGAATCCAAGTCAAACAAACGCAAGCGGTTTTTAGTAGCTGTCTTGTAACCAGGTACATCGATATCGTAAAGAGTAGATGTCAATGTGAAGTGTGCAAATGGCACTTGGTAGCTACGGCTTGAGCGTACCAACCAGTTTTGCTCTGTCAACCAAGCGTTAGGAATCGTTTCTTGTTGGTTGTTTTTAAGAACTTGTTGGAAAAGACCAAAGTGGTAGTTCAAACCAACACCGTCACCATTCAAACCAAGTGTAGCGATTGAGTCGATAAAGCAGGCTGCCAAACGTCCCAAACCACCGTTACCAAGTGATGGTTCCAATTCTACTTCTTCGACTTCGATCAAGTCTTTACCTGCAGCTGCAAGTTCTTTTTTCACATCGTCGTAAAGGCCAAGGTTAATCAAGTTATTTGACAAGAGTTTACCAATCAAGAACTCAGCTGAGATGTAGTAAACTTTTTTCTTACCAGTGTTGACTGGTTTTTGACTGCTAGCAAGTTTGCTGTAGTTGAGAAGAGCAAGGTAAAGCTCTTCATTGCTACATTCTGCAATGGTTTTATTGTAACGCTTTTGTACAAATTCTTTTAATGGTAACATGTTTATGTGTCTCCTGATATTGTCTTATTTCTTTAATTCTACCAAATTTTCATTGATTCGGCGATAAATTGTAGTCAAGTCAAGCAAAGTTTCTTCAACCGCTGGTGTGAGTTGGTCTGCTGTCATACGCCATGACCAGTTTCCACCAAGAGTAGATGGGAAGTTCATACGAGCTGACTCATCTAGTTCTAGCAAGTCTTGCATAGTGGCAATAGCCATGAAGCTAACGGATGAAAAGATTGTGCGAAGCATTGCGTGTGGCACCGTTTCATACTCTTTACGGTTCGTGTAACGAGCCATGTATTCACGAGTCGCATCGTCGATTTCATTACGGTACCAACCAAGGACCGTATTGTTATCGTGTGTTCCTGTGTACATGACAGAGTTAGCTGGCGCCAAGTGTGGGCTATCGATACTTTCGTCTTCTGGGTTGAAGGCGAATTGAAGAATCTTCATTCCTGGGAAGCCAGTACGTTCACGCAACTCGATAACCTCATCTGTCATGAAACCAAGGTCTTCTGCAATGATGTTCAGTTCACCAAGTTCTTCCTTAACGGCTGCAAAAAGTTTGTAGCCTGGACCTTTCACCCATTTACCAGGGGCCGCTGTATCGGAACCAGCAGGGATTTCCCAGTAAGATTCAAAGCCACGGAAGTGGTCGATACGAACGATATCGTAGATCTTGAAGCTTTCGCGCAAACGTTCAATCCACCATTTGTAACCGTCTTTGTCCATTGCTTCCCAGTCATAGATTGGGTTCCCCCAAAGCTGACCAGTAGCAGAAAACTCATCTGGTGGACATCCTGCGATGCAAGTTGCTTTACCAGTGGCATCTGTCTTGAAGAGATGTGGATTTGCCCACATATCGCTTGAATCTTCCGCTACGTAGATAGGCATGTCCCCAACGATTTCGATGTGGTTGTCGTTAGCGTAGGCTTTCAATTTCAACCATTGTTGGAAGAAGAAGTATTGAGTCACACGGTGGTAAACCAACTTGTCTGCCAATTTCTCACGGTAGCTTTCAAGTGCTGAAGCTTTACGCGCACGAGCATCTGCATCTGGCCATTCTGTCCAAGCAAGATTGTCAAAATGCTCTTTGATCGCCATATACTCAGCAAAGAGTTCAAGCCATGATTGGTTGTCTTGAGCAAACTTCTCAAAATCTTTGACATCACCCACTTCCAAGAAGCGTTTAACTGCTTTTTCTAAAAGCGGACGACGTGCATAATAAATCTTCGCATAGTCAACTTCAGATGCATCGCTACCAAAGTCAACACCTTTAAGATCACTGGCTTCGAGCAAGCCTTGCTCTACCAAGATATCAAGGTCGATAAAATGCGTATTTCCAGCAAAGGCCGAGAATGATTGGTATGGAGAATCTCCATAGCTTGTTGTCCCGAGAGGGAGGATTTGCCAGTAACGTTGCTTCGTACGAACCAAGAAATCAACGAAATCATAGGCAGTTTGGCCAAATGATCCAATCCCGTATGCTCCTGGCAGAGAAGAGATGTGCATCAACACACCACTTTGACGTTTTTTCATAATAGCACCTCATGTGTTTGTTATAAAACGTTGCGCAATCAAGACGCAAACGTTTGCGTTAAATTAAGTATAGCGTATTTTAAACACAAATGCAAGCGTTTTTAGAAACTTTTTTTGATTTCTTTTTCTTTGAATGGATCTTGGTTCTACTGTTATTTTATGAAACGAACACTTTTCCTATAAAGTTTTGCTTATTTAAGATAGTTGAAATTAAAAACAGCCTCATTTTCGCTAAAAAATCAGCCTGATCAATGCAATCGTTTCCCTTGTACCTTTTCAAATCAAGAAAAACAAAATTTTTCAGTTTCTTCCTATATAAAGGCATCGACAAATATTTGAAACCTTAAAATTTTTTTAAAAATTTTTCTAAAAACGCTTGCAACCGTTTTCTATTTGTGCTATACTAGTCCCATAAAGGAAAACGTTTGCGTTTCCCGAATAAATTATAACTGTTATTCTTTAGGAGGAATACACTATGTCATCTAAATTCATGAAGAGCGCTGCTGTGCTCGGAACTGCTACTCTAGCTAGCTTACTTTTGGTAGCTTGCGGAAGCAAAACTGCTGATAAAGCAGCTGATACTAGCTCATCTGAGGCTAAAGAAATCACTTTCTACGTTGAAGACCAATACAAAGCCTACGCTGAAAAGGTTGCTGCAGCTTATGAAAAAGAATCAGGTACAAAAGTTAACATCAAATCAGGTGACCAACTTGGTGGACTTGACAAACTTTCTCTTGACAACCAATCAGGTCAAGCTGCTGATGTTATGATGGCACCATACGACCGCGTAGGTAGCCTTGGTACTGACGGACAACTTTCAGAAGTTACTTTGAGCGACGGCGCTAAAACAGATGATAAGACTAAATCTCTTGTAACAGCTGCTGACGGTAAAGTTTACGGTGCTCCTGCCGTTATTGAGTCACTTGTTATGTACTACAACAAAGACTTGCTAAAAGAAGCTCCTAAAACATTTGCTGAATTAGAAGAACTTGCTAAAGACAGCAAATACGCTTTCGCTGGTGAAGATGGCAAAACTACTGCATTCCTAGCCGACTGGACAAACTTCTACTACGCATACGGACTCCTTGCTGGTAACGGTGGTTACGTATTCGGACAAAATGGTAAAGACGCTAAAGACATTGGTCTTGCAAACGACGGTTCTATCACTGGTGTCAACTACGCTAAATCTTGGTACGAAAAATGGCCTAAAGGTATGCAAGATACTGAAGGTGCTGCAAACTTGATCCAAACACAATTCCAAGAAGGTAAAACAGCTGCTATCATCGACGGTCCTTGGAAAGCTCAAGCATTCAAAGATGCTAAAGTAAACTACGGTGTTGCTACTATTCCAACTCTTCCAAATGGTAAAGACTACACACCATTCGGTGGTGGTAAAGCTTGGATCATCCCATCAAGCACTAAGAACCTTGAAGCTGCACAAAAATTTGTAGACTTCCTTGTTTCAACTGAACAACAAAAAGCATTCTACGATGCAACTAACGAAATCCCAGCTAACACTGAAGCTCGTTCATACGCTGAAGGTAAAAACGATGAGTTGACAACAGCTGTTATCAAACAGTTCAAGAACGCTCAACCAATGCCAAACATTTCTCAAATGTCAGCTGTTTGGGATCCAGCTAAAACAATGCTCTTTGACGCTGTAAGTGGTAAAAAAGATGCTAAGACAGCTGCTAACGATGCTGTTACATTGATCAAAGAAACAATCAAACAAAAATTTGGTGAATAATTGAATTCGTTACAAGGGGGGAGAATACAAATCCCCCTTTGATTTTATAAATTTACGAATGATTGCAGTTGCCTATCTAGTGATTGGAGACAAACTTCAATCTCGTATCCTATGAAAGGAGTATTCATGGAAAACCAACAACCTAGCAAAGCAGCCTTGCTTTCAGTGATTCCTGGGTTAGGACAGATTTACAATAAACAAAAGGCCAAAGGTTTTATCTTCCTTGGTGTAACTATCGTATTTGTTCTTTATTTCCTAGCACTTGCAGCGCCGGAATTGCACAATTTGATCACTCTTGGTGACAAGCCAGGTCGTGATAATTCCCTCTTTATGCTGATTCGTGGTGCCTTCCATTTAATCTTTGTAGTCGTTTATGTGCTCTTTTATTTCTCAAATATTAAAGATGCACATACAATCGCAAAACGTATTAACAATGGAATTCCTGTCCCACGGACTTTTAAAGATATGATCAAAGGTATTTATGAGAATGGATTCCCATACCTTTTGATTATCCCATCGTATGTAGCAATGACATTTGCAATTATCTTCCCAGTTATCGTAACCTTGATGATTGCCTTTACTAACTACGACTTCCAACACTTGCCACCAAACAAATTGTTGGACTGGGTTGGTTTGACTAACTTTACAAACATCTGGAGCTTAAGTACCTTCCGTTCAGCCTTCGGTGCGGTTCTTTCTTGGACCATCATCTGGGCCTTGTCTGCTTCTACTTTGCAGATTGTGATTGGTATCTTCACCGCTATCATTGCTAACCAACCATTTATCAAAGGAAAACGTATCTTTGGTGTTATTTTCCTTCTTCCTTGGGCTGTTCCAGCCTTCATCACTATCTTGACATTCTCAAACATGTTTAACGATAGTGTCGGAGCGATCAACACTCAAGTATTGCCTATCTTGGCTAAGGTTCTTCCTTTCCTTGACGGTGCTCTTATCCCTTGGAAAACAGACCCAACTTGGACGAAGATTGCCTTGATTATGATGCAAGGTTGGCTAGGATTCCCATACATCTACGTTTTGACTTTGGGTATCTTGCAGTCGATTCCTAACGACCTCTACGAAGCGGCTTACATCGATGGTGCCAATGCTTGGCAAAAATTCCGCAACATCACTTTCCCTATGATTTTGGCTGTTGCAGCACCAACATTGATCAGCCAATACACCTTCAACTTTAACAACTTCTCTATCATGTACCTCTTCAACGGCGGAGGTCCTGGTAGCGTTGGTGGTGGAGCCGGTTCAACCGATATCTTGATCTCATGGATTTATCGTTTGACAACAGGTACATCTCCTCAATACTCTATGGCGGCAGCTGTTACCTTGATTATCTCAATCATTGTCATCTCTATCTCTATGATCGCATTCAAGAAACTACACGCATTTGATATGGAGGACGTCTAAGATGAATAACTCAATCAAACTCAAACGTAGACTGACTCAAACCCTCACTTACCTCTACTTGATTGGCTTATCAATCGTCATTATCTATCCACTTTTGATCACCATTATGTCAGCCTTCAAGTCTGGTAATGTCGTAGCCTTTAAACTAGATGCTAACGTCGACTTTAGCTTTGCCAACTTCCAAGGGCTCTTCACTGAAACCTTGTACGGCACTTGGTACCTCAACACTTTGATTATCGCCTTGATTACAATGGCTGTTCAAACAAGTATCATCGTACTTGCTGGTTATGCCTACAGCCGTTACAACTTCTTAGCTCGTAAACAAAGTTTGGTCTTCTTCTTGATTATCCAAATGGTGCCAACCATGGCCGCTTTAACAGCCTTCTTCGTTATGGCACTTATGTTGAACGCCCTTAACCATAGCTGGTTCCTCATCTTCCTCTACGTCGGTGGAGGTATTCCGATGAATGCTTGGCTCATGAAAGGTTACTTCGATACCGTACCAATGTCTCTTGACGAATCAGCAAAACTAGATGGTGCAGGACACTTCCGCCGCTTCTGGCAAATCGTTCTCCCTCTTGTTCGCCCAATGGTTGCGGTACAAGCCCTCTGGGCCTTCATGGGACCTTTCGGAGACTATATCCTCTCTAGTTTCTTGCTTCGTGAGAAAGAATACTTTACAGTTGCCGTTGGTCTACAGACCTTTGTCAGCAATGTGAAAAACTTGAAGATCGCCTACTTCTCAGCAGGTGCTATCCTCATCGCGCTTCCAATCTGTATTCTCTTCTTCTTCCTACAAAAGAACTTTGTTTCAGGACTTACAAGTGGTGGCGACAAGGGATAATTTATCCCCGCCACCCTTTTTCATTTTATACTCTTCGAAAATCTCTTCAGACCACGTCAGCTTTATCTCCAACCTCAAAGCTGTGCTTTGAGCAACCTGAGGCTAGCTTCCTAGTTTGCTCTTTGATTTTCATTGAGTATTAGCGATTGTTACTGTAAATAATATTCTTGCAACAAGCAATTTATCTCCTAGACTTGAAATAAAGCACATTTCTCTATATAATAATACTCATATAGAAAACACTTTTAGAAAGATGCCTATGCTTCCATATCCATTCTCGTATTTCTCTAGTATCTGGGGATTTCGCAAACCCCTATCAAAACGTTTCGGCCTCAACTGGTTTCAGCTTCTCTTTACGAGCATTTTCCTCATCAGTTTGTCTATGGTTCCGATTGCCATTCAAAACAGCTCACAGGAAACGTATCCACTGGATACCTTTATCGATAATGTCTACACTCCACTGACAGATGAAGCCATCATGGACTTGTCAGAGAATGCACAAATCGTTGATGGAAAGCTGAACTACTCAGGTACGAAGAATCAGCAGCCTTCTCTTTTGATTGGCCCGAGCCAAAGCAAGGAATTGCCAAAGAACCTACAACTTCATTTCGATACGGAAGAACTCGTCATCAGTAAGGAGAGTAAGGAACTGACTCGTATTCGCTACCACGCGATTCAAACGGAGAGTTTCCAGAGTAAGGAAAGTTTGACCCAGGCTATTTCTAAAGACTGGTACCAACAAAATCGGGTCTATATCAGTCTCTTTCTCGTTCTCGGTGCAAGCTTCCTCTTTGGATTGAATTTCTTCATTGTCTCTCTTGGGGCTAGCTTTCTCCTTTATATCACCAAAAAATCACGCCTCTTTTCATTTAGGACCTTTAAAGAGTGCTACCATTTTATCTTGAACTGTTTAGGATTACCAACTCTGATTACGCTTATTTTGGGACTTTTTGGCCAAAATATGACAACGCTTATCACTGTACAAAACATTCTTTTTGTTCTTTATCTGGTCACTATTTTTTACAAGACACATTTCCGTGATCCAGATTATCATAAATAGGAGATTTTTATGCCCGTGACGATTAAAGATGTGGCTAAGGCTGCAGGTGTCTCACCTTCAACTGTTACCCGCGTCATTCAAAACAAATCAACGATTAGTGATGAAACCAAAAAACGAGTTCGCAAGACGATGAAGGAGCTCAACTACCATCCCAATCTCAATGCTCGTAGCTTGGTAAGTAGCTATACTCAAGTTATCGGTCTGGTGCTCCCTGACGACTCGGATGCCTTTTACCAAAATCCTTTCTTCCCATCAGTCCTACGGGGGATTGCCCAAGTCGCATCTGAGAACCACTATGCTATTCAGATCGCAACTGGTAAAGATGAGAAGGAGCGTCTCAATGCCATTTCTCAAATGGTCTATGGGAAACGTGTCGATGGTCTAATCTTCCTCTACGCTGAAGAAGAAGATCCTCTGGTCAAGCTAGTAGCCGATGAGCAGTTCCCTTTCCTCATTCTCGGAAAATCTACTTCACCCTTTATCCCTCTTGTTGATAATGACAATGTACAAGCTGGCTTTGATGCGACAGAGTATTTCATCAAAAAAGGATGCAAACGAATTGCCTTCATCGGGGGTACAAAGCGACTCTTCGTAACGCAAGATCGTCTAACTGGCTATGAGTCCGCACTCAAACAACACCAGCTTCCGATTGATACCAACTTAACCTACTTTGCGACCGAATTTCTAGAAGAAAAAGGTTATCAATTCAGCGAACTCCTGTTCAATCACGATCCACAGATTGACGCTATCATCACAACCGATAGTCTCCTCGCAGAAGGGGTTTGTGACTACATCAGTAAGCATCAGCTAAAGGTTCCTGTCTTGAGTTTTGACTCTGTCAATCCTCGACTTGACCTTGTAGCTTATGTGGATATCAATAGCCTGGAACTTGGGCGCGTTTCCTTTGAAACTATTCTTCAGATCATCAACGATGCTAAAAACAATAAACAGATTTGTTACCGCCAGTTGATTGGACACAAAATTATCGAAAAATAAAGACCAGCCCCAAGGCTGGTCTTTTGAGTATTATTAATTGTCTGTTTCTACGAATCGTCCTAGGATGTGGACATTCTCAGATACAGAGACAAAGGCTGTCGGATCGACCTGTTTCATGATGTGTTTAAAATCATTAAACTCTGCTCGCGTGATAACCGTAATCAAGACTGCTTTTCTCTCATGATTATAGGTTCCTTCTGCATCGTGGATCATGGTTGCTCCGCGGTGCAATTTTTTATGGATTTTTGCGATTACCTTGTCAGGATTATTGGTCACAATCATGGCCTGCATGCGTTTTTGCTTGGTAAAGACCGCATCTGTCACACGGCTCGATACAAAGATGGTAATCATAGAGTAGAGGGCGTATTTCCAACCAAAGGTTAGACCTGCTATCAGCATGATGGTTCCATTTACCAGGAAAGAAATGCTACCGACATTCTTACCTGTCTTCTTACGAATGGTCAGACTGACGATATCTGTACCTCCGCTAGAAATATTGTTACGGAGTGCAAAACCAATCCCTAAGCCCATGACAACACCCCCAAAAAGGGCATTGATAATGGGATCCTCTGTCAAAGTCACAACTGGTACAAGCTGGATAAAGAGGGAACTCATGGATACTGTAATAAAAGTAAAGACCGTAAATTTATGTCCAATCTGATACCAAGCTAAAATCATCAACGGAAAATTGATAGCATAAAAGGTTAGCGATATTGGAATGTAAAAGCCAAACCAGTGATGACTCAAGGCAGAGATAATCTGTGCCAGACCTGTCGCACCACTGGAGTAAACGTGTCCTGGTTGAAAAAAGAAATTGACTGCTACTGCTGACAAAAAGCCATAAACCAGAGAAGCCGATACTTTCTCATCGTATTTTTCCCGAGAGATACTTTGTAAAACTCGTAAGATTTTTATCTGATAAGCAAAGCGGCGCAGATAATAGCGCCACCGCTTAATTCGTTTTGCTTGTTTCATCTTCTTCTACTTGTAAGCTGAGTTCCTCTAGTTGTTTGAGAGCGACTGTTGATGGAGCTTGAGTCATTGGGTCTGTTGCCTTATTGTTCTTAGGAAAGGCAATGACTTCACGGATATTCTCTTCTCCTGCAAGCAACATGACAAAACGGTCAAGTCCAATAGCCAAACCACCGTGTGGTGGGAAACCATAGTCCATGGCTTCAAGAAGGAAGCCAAACTGGTCATTGGCTTCTTCAGCTGAGAAACCAAGAGCCTTGAACATGCGTTCTTGAAGGTCTTTTTGATTGATACGAAGACTACCACCACCAAGCTCATAACCATTCAAGACGATATCGTAAGCAATGGCACGAACCTTAGCCAAATCACCTTCTAATTCGTGAGCTGTTTCTTCCTGTGGAAGGGTAAATGGATGGTGGGCGCTCATGTAGCGACCTTCTTCTTCAGACCATTCAAACATTGGCCAATCAACCACCCAAAGGAAATTGAATTTATCGTTATCAATCAAGTCAAGCTCTTTGGCAATACGTCCACGAAGGGCACCAAGGGTTGCATTGGCTACTTCAAGCGTATCCGCCACAAAGAGAACCAAGTCCTTATCTTCAAGACCAAGTACTGCAGTCAATTCTGCTTGAATGCCAGTCAAGAACTTGGCAACTGGTCCGTTTAATTCTCCATCAACCACCTTGACCCAAGCAAGACCTTTGGCACCATATTGTTTGGCTACTTCAGTCATCTTGTCAATGTCTTTACGTGAGTAGTTATCTGCTGCTCCTTTGACCACAATGGCTTTAACGGCAGGTGCTTCTGAAAAGACTTTGAAATCAACACCCTTGACAACTTCTGTCAAGTCCTGAAGCAACATATCAAAACGAGTATCTGGCTTATCAGAACCATAGAGAGACATCGCGTCATCATACTTCATACGAGGGAATGGAAGCGTCACGTCAATGCCTTTGGTTTCTTTCATCACGCGCGCAATCAATCCTTCTGTAATATCTTGGATTTCTTGCTCCGTAAGGAAGGATGTTTCCAAGTCGACCTGGGTAAACTCAGGCTGACGGTCACCACGCAAGTCCTCATCACGGAAGCATTTGACGATTTGGTAATAGCGGTCGAAACCAGCATTCATCAAAAGTTGCTTGGTAATCTGTGGACTTTGAGGAAGAGCGTAGAAATGCCCTTTATTGACACGAGATGGCACCAAATAGTCACGCGCCCCTTCTGGCGTTGACTTCGAAAGGAATGGCGTCTCCACATCGATAAATTCCAACTCATCCAAGTAGTTACGGATAGAGTGGGTCACTTTAGCACGAAGTTTGAGATTTTCTAACATCTCTGGACGACGAAGGTCAAGGTAACGGTAACGCAAACGCGTATCGTCATTGGCCTCAATACCATCTTTAATCTCAAAAGGTGTTGTTTTGGCTGTATTCAACACTGTCAAAGCTGTCACGTTCAACTCAACTGCACCAGTCGGCAACTTATCATTGGCTTGCTCACGCGCTACGACTTGTCCAGTCACCTCAATGACAAATTCGCTACGAAGGCTTTCAGCTGTTGCCATGACCTCTGCAGATACTTTTTCAGGGTTGATAACCAACTGCATAATCCCTTCACGGTCACGAAGGTCGATAAAGATCAAACCACCCAAGTCACGACGACGGCTAACCCATCCTTTCAAGGTAATTTCTTGTCCGATATGTTCCTCAAGAACACGACCAGCATACATACTACGTTTCATTGTTTCTCTCCTCTTTTATTCTGTTACTATTTTACCATAAAAGCGTAAGCACTTCATGAAAATCAGCAGAAAAGTTTGATTGTCTTTAGAAATCAAAACAAACAGACAAAAAATCCGATGAAAACGTCATCGGATTCTCTGATTATGATTCTTAACCTTTTTTACGCTTTTCAGCAATCTCAGCTGCCTTTTTAGGTAGAACAATCTCCGTCGCATAAGCCGAAGCAAAACGCAAGACACCTGCAATAGGCGCAAAGACAACTGCTAGATAGTTGTAAAAGAAGTCGCCTTTAAAGGCATAGGCAAGTGCCCCGATGATAAAGAAGAGAACGACCGCCTGTATCACTGCTAATAAAATTACTCGTTTCATGTGACCTCCTGACTCTATTATAACATGAGTATCATCAAAAAGCCGATTAAATTATTCAAAGCGTGTAAAGAAATGCTATAAAGAAGGCCTTTTCGGCTTACATAAGCCAAACCCAAACTCAATCCCAGACTAGCATAGACTAAAAACTGTTGCAAAGTCCCTGGAAAATGAATCAAGGCAAAAAGCACACTCGATACAAGGAGAAACAGAGCTGTCTGTTTCATGTTGTCCTGCTTAGGAAAGAGATAGCGCGCCAGCATTCCTCTAAAGATGAGTTCTTCCGTCAGAGGAGCAAAGACTACCACCATAAAGAAACCAAAGACAGGCTGTGCAACTGTCAGCTGTGATACGATTTGTTGATTGACCGACGGATCATCCGGCAAAAAGAACTGAGCTGTAATCGCCACTAGCAAAACCAAAGTGGGCAACCAGATATAACGATTAAAAGCAGTCGTCTGAATGCTAACCTTTTCTGTCTGATACCACCTGTAAACTCCATAAACATAGGCCCCTGACAGGACGATATAAAGTGGCAAAACTCCAAAGATTGAAGCCCCTAGTCCAAGAGCTGACAGAGCCATACTCTGAACCAGACCATAACCAAAGAAAAAGGATAGAACAGCTAGAAGAAACCAGCCAAGATTTTTAAGTAATTTCATGAATGACTCCTTTATTTGAAATAGCGTTTTACCATAGGTAACTGCATTAAATTGATATAGATATGAACTAGAGCTACAGCTAAGAGGGCTAATAACTGAATTTCTCCTGTAAGTACAGAAACAATATCAATCAAAATATACAAACCTGGTAAAACATATTGGTTTAATTGGAATAAAATTCGAAAACTCTGTTCCAAATTAGCTTGTCGTTCTCCTTCGTCGTAAGAATTTACATAATCTAACACATCCTTTGGGATAGAGAAAAATGCCAAATCAAACTGACGAACAATCGAAATCGTCTTGAAAAGATATTTTTGAAGTACTGCTGCTAAAATAAGAGCTGGAACAGAAAGTCCTAGAACGATAGAACTTGTATGGAGTATCATCACTTCATTCATAGAGATGAATAAAGCTAATATAGTCATAACTGACACAATGTTAAAAGCAATCGTACCAAACTCGAGATTTCGATACATTTGCACATAATAAGTTTCATTCACATCGTCATCTAGTTCCATTTGATATAAAGCATGGAATTTCCGACTCTTTTTTAAGAAATAGATAGTTAAAAAAATGCTAATAAAAGCTATCAATAAACAGGAAGCTGAAATCCAAGGAACTAGAGTATTCAGATTAAAACTTGTGCCCAATGCCCAGGCACGACCCGTAAGCATACCTGTAAAATAGCCTAAAACACCAATCGCTAAGAAGTATAAAATTCTTTTCTTTTTCATATTCATCCTCTTTCTAAACCAATCCAACTAACCACTGACCAAAGGCTTTACCTGATTCATAAATTGCTGTCAAACCCTCTGTCCCAAGTGATACTAAAATCAAACAAACAGCAAACAAGAGAATAGCTTGATTTCTTGCTTTTTTCGCCCCTTCTCCTAAAGGAGCTCTCCCAAGCCAGCCTGCTAGATAAGCATATAAGATGACTGTTAAAATCCCAAACTCTGTTGATGAAAGAAACAGCAAAATTGCCACTAAGCGAATAACGTTAGTCTTGATATTAAAATAATTTCCTAAACCTGCACAGACACCTGCAAGTTCTTTTTGTTCTGTATCTACTTGAAATCCTGCTAAAAACTCTTTCATATTCATTCTCCTTTTTCACTTGCTAGATTTTTTGATTTCTTTTCAATCCATTCAACTACTGGGATGAGAGCAAAGTAGGCCCAAATAAATTGGTCACTTTGATAGGGACTAAACCAACCTAAGTCTATCACAATCAATAGAAACACGCTGACTAATAGAGCTATGGCAACTACATAATAGATCACTTTATACTTGTTCATCACTCATCCTCCTCTAAGCGAAATACCGACTCGACTGGTTCATTGAATATCTGCGAAATCTTCAGGGCGATCACAATGGACGGGGTGTATTCGTCCCGTTCTAGTAGACTAATGGTCTGTCTAGAAACTCCTGCTAACTTGGCCAGTTCGGTCTGATTGAGACCATCGCGAGCCCGAAGCTCTTTTAAACGATTTTTAAGCATTCCTTTCTCCTTTTCTCTTAACTTGCTTATATTGTAACACATCTTTTTCTTTTTGACAAGTGTATTTGTCAAAAAGTTTATGATTTTTGTCATTTTGCAAAAGAAAACGGTCAGGAATAAGATCCTGACCAGTTTTTCTACTATTAAAAGCCTAATTTTTCAAAGACTTGAGAGAAATTTTGGCTGATGGTCTCAAGGGACACTTGCACTTCTTCTCGTGTTTGATTGTTTTTAACCGTCACTTGTCCGCTTTCGACTTCGCTCTCTCCTAGCGTGATGAGGGTCTTAGCCGCAAAGACATCGGCTGACTTGAACTGAGCTTTGAGCTTCCGGTTGAGGTAGTCACGTTCTGCTTTGAATCCTTGTTGGCGAAGGGCTTGTACCAATTCCAAGGCCTTAACATTTGCTCCTTCACCCAAGACTGCGATATAGACATCTAGGGCATTTTCAATAGGAAGGGCCACACCTTGCTTTTCAAGGATAAGAAGCAGGCGCTCTACACCAAGTCCAAATCCAAATCCAGCAGTTTCAGGACCACCAAAGTAGGCAACCAAACCATCGTAGCGACCACCCGCACAGACCGTCAAGTCATTGCCCTCAATCTCAGTGATGAACTCGAAAATCGTGTGGTTGTAATAGTCCAGACCACGCACCATATTGGTATCGATGATATAGTCTACACCCAGATTTTCCAACATCTGACGGACGGCATTAAAGTGGGATTGGCTTTCTTCATCAAGGAAGTCCAAGATAGACGGCGCATTTTCTACTGCCACCTTGTCTTCTTTTTCCTTAGAGTCCAAGACACGGAGAGGATTTTCCTCCAAACGACGTTGGCTATCTTTCGACAAGGTCTCCTTGAGCGGTGTCAAATAGTCAATCAAGGCTTGGCGGTAAGCCGCACGGCTCTCAGGATTTCCAAGCGTGTTAAGGTGCAATTTGACACCTTGGATGCCGATTTCTTTCAAGAAATGAGCTGCCATAGCGATGGTTTCCACATCGGTAGCTGGATTACTAGAGCCAAAACACTCGACACCAATCTGGTGGAATTGGCGTAAACGCCCTGCCTGTGGACGCTCATAACGGAACATAGGGCCCATGTAGTAAAACTTACTTGGCTTTTGCACTTCTGGGGCGAAGAGTTTATTTTCCACATAAGAGCGGACAACGGGCGCAGTTCCTTCTGGACGAAGAGTGATATGGCGGTCTCCCTTATCGTAAAAGTCGTACATTTCCTTGGTTACGATATCCGTTGTATCTCCGACAGAGCGACTGATAACCTCGTAATGCTCAAAAATAGGCGTACGCACTTCTGCATAGTTATAGCGCTTGAAAATCTCACGGGCAAAGCCCTCAACGTACTGCCACTTGGCAGATTCAGCAGGCAAGATATCCTGCGTTCCTTTTGGTTTTTGTAATTTCATAGGGAATCCTCTTTAAACTTAATAGTCTTATTTTACCATAAATAAAGGGATTAAAACAGTGAGAGGAGAAAATCTCAAGAGAGTCTTTTCAGAAAATTCATCAAAAACTTGCTAAATTGTCAGAATTATGAGAAAATAGAGGATATTTATCACGTGGAGGGACTGTTATGAGAGACGATATCAAAATCAATGACCGCGCTTTGGCCTTGCAAGATCAAATTATCGATAAACTAGAGAAGATTTTTGATACAGATGTGGAATTGGATGTTTACAATCTAGGGCTGATTTATGAAATCAATCTGGACGAAACGGGTCTCTGCAAGATTGTCATGACCTTTACCGACACTGCCTGCGATTGCGCCGAAAGTTTGCCTATCGAAATCGTCGCAGGTCTGAAACAAATCGAGGGTATCGAAGATGTCAAGGTTGAAGTTACCTGGTCGCCTGCCTGGAAGATCACACGAATCAGTCGCTACGGCCGTATCGCCCTTGGACTGCCACCTCGTTAATACTCTTCAAAAATCTCTTCAAACCACGTCAGCTTTATCTCCAACCTCAAAGCTGTGCTTTGAGCAACCTGCGCCTAGCTTTCTAGTTTGCTCTTTGATTTTTATTGAGTATAAACAGGCAAATCACTTTTGAAGATGAAAAGAAGCAAGCCGAAAATGGCTTGCTTTTTGAGTTTATTTTTTACCTGACTTGCCCATATTCCAGAAGTCTGTCACGGCTCCACGAGAAGCGGATGATACGATGTGGGCATATTTACCAAGAACACCACGGCTGTAAAGTGGTGGCAAGGTTGTTTCTGCCTTACGTTTTTCAAGTTCTTCTTCCGATACGGCCATGGAAATTTCTTTGGTATCTTGGTCAACCGTAACGATATCGCCTGTACGGAGGTAGGCAATTGGTCCACCATCCTGAGCTTCAGGTGCGATATGTCCGACAACAAGACCATAAGTACCACCAGAGAAACGGCCATCTGTCAAGAGGGCAACCTTGTCTCCTTGACCTTTACCAACGATCATGGATGAAAGTGACAGCATCTCAGGCATACCAGGACCACCCTTAGGTCCAACGAAACGAACAACGACAACATCGCCATCAACGATTTCGTCTGTCAGAACGGCCTGAATAGCATCTTCTTCTGAGTCAAAGACCTTAGCTGGTCCAACGTGGCGACGCACTTTAACACCTGATACCTTGGCAACCGCTCCATCAGGGGCAAGGTTCCCGTTCAAGATGATAAGCGGACCATCTGCACGTTTTGGATTTTCAAGTGGCATGATGACTTTTTGACCTGGTGTGAGGCCTGCAAAGTCAGCCAAGTTTTCAGCGACTGTCTTACCAGTACATGTGATACGGTCGCCATGAAGGAAACCATTTGCCAAGAGATATTTCATAACCGCAGGTACACCACCGACTTCGTAGAGATCTTGGAAGACATACTGACCAGATGGTTTCAAGTCGGCCAAGTGAGGCACACGTTCTTGGATCGTATTGAAGTCCTCAAGTGACAAGTCAACATTGGCGGCATGGGCAATAGCAAGCAAGTGAAGAGTGGCATTGGTTGACCCACCGAGAGCCATGGTTACTGTAATGGCATCTTCAAAGGCTTCACGAGTCAAGATATCTGATGGTTTGAGACCAAGTTCCAGCATCTTAACAACAGCACGTCCTGCTGCTTCGATATCTTCTTTCTTGTCGGCTGATTCAGCTGGGTGAGATGAAGATCCTGGCAAACTCATACCTAGAACTTCAATAGCAGTCGCCATGGTATTAGCTGTATACATACCACCACAGCCACCAGGGCCAGGGCAGGCATTACATTCGAGACGTTTCACGTCCTCAGCTGTCATGTCACCGTGGTTCCATTTTCCGATTCCCTCAAAGACAGAAACCAAGTCGATGTCCTTACCATCTAACTTTCCGGGTGCAATGGTACCACCATAGGCGAAAATAGCTGGAATATCCATATTAGCAATGGCAATCATGGAACCAGGCATGTTCTTGTCACAACCACCGATAGCGACAAAGGCATCGACGTTGTGGCCCCCCATAGCAGCTTCGATAGAATCCGCAATAATATCACGAGATGTTAGAGAGAAGCGCATACCAGGCGTTCCCATGGCAATCCCGTCCGCTACGGTAATGGTACCAAACTGAACAGGCCAAGCACCTGCAGATTTGACACCTTCTTTCGCCAATTTCCCGAAATCATGCAAGTGAATGTTACATGGTGTATTTTCCGCCCAAGTCGAAATCACGCCCACAATCGGTGTTTCAAAGTCCTTATCTGTCATACCAGTGGCACGAAGCATAGCACGGTTTGGTGATTTAACCATGCTGTCATAAATGCTACTGCGGTGACGTTTATCTAATTCAGTCATCTTATCCCTCCCGTTTCAGTTTTTACTATTATAGCACAATTTCCGCATGAAGAACAGAATAAAATTCTTGAATTTTCAGAAAATTCCGATTAACAACTTCTAATTTTTTCATCTTTTTTTGTCAAGTAACTTTACTTTACAAAAAAAATGTGTTATTCTAATATGGTTGATGAAAATCAGTAGATTGAATCGAATTTAAATACCTAAAGGAGAAATCAAAATGGCAGTACCTGCACGTCGCACTTCAAAAGCGAAGAAAAACAAACGTCGTACACACTACAAAGTAACAGCTCCATCTGTAAACTTTGACGAAACTACTGGAGATTACTCACGTTCTCACCGTGTATCACTTAAAGGATACTACAAGGGACGTAAAATCGCTAAAGCTGCATCAGCTGAATAATAGAAGGGAGATACCATGCGCGTAAATATCACACTTGAACACAAAGAATCTGGTGAACGCTTGTACCTTACTTCTAAAAACAAACGTAACACTCCAGACCGTCTTCAATTGAAGAAATACTCACCAAAACTTCGCAAACACGTCGTGTTTACAGAAGTTAAATAGTGGGTCATTACGTTTCAGTAGAAACGAAAAAACCTTGATTTAACGCAATTCTTGAATTTTTAAATTTCAATGTATTGCAATAAAAATCAACCGAATGACTACATTTTTTGTGAAATAAATTGGATGTTCGGATATATAAAAAACGCTCTAGACAATATGACTAGAGCATTTTTTTGTTGTTTAAGAAAAATAGATAATGATTTTAGATGGCTACATATTTTAAACCTTCAAAAATCATGTTAAAATGGTAAATGATAAAAATCATATTAGAATTTTAATAGAAAGGTATACAAAAATGGGAAATATTGATCTAAATGATATAAATATTGAAGACTTTACCATTGTTGAAAAAAAACTATATTTTAGAGGTGAAGAAGTGCTTGAAGAAGGGAGTTATCCTTTTGGCAAATTAGAATTTATGAAGCAAATTGGCGAAGGAGCGAACGGAAGAGCATACAAGGTTTTTCATAAAATCTTACAGATGGAGCAAGTAATAAAAATATCTAAATCGGATTATCAAAAAGCTTTGCTTGAAGCAATCAAAAACTCATCTACTGAATTAAGTGATGTAATTGCAGTAGTATCAGATGCGGGGATTCTATGCCATCCTGAAAATACGAGTTACTCAGTTATGTCTATAGTGAATAATTCTATATCGTTAAAAGAATGGATTGATTGTCGAGATAATTTACTAAAATTTTGCGAAGATTATCTCGGAGAATCACCTTTCGAATCATTTTCGTACTATTCTGGTTTAATTATTCAAGCGAGTTTAAATCTTATTATTTGTATATTAAATAGTTATTCAAAATTTGTTCAAAACAATACTATTCATGGAGATTTAAATCCTAATAATATCCTTGTAAGAGACAGTTTTTTCAGTACAGAATTACAACAAAGCTTGGTGGAGTATTTTAACTATACAAAAGAAGAAAGAAATTCGTTAGAGCTCCTGGATCCCTCAATTAATAGTATTATAGACAATCTTAATTCTATTCGGAGTAGAATTTCACCAGGTACAGTAAGCTCTAGTATCTACGATGTAAAATTTATCGATTTAGGAACGAGTCAGCTAGAAACAACTACTAGAGAATTAGGTGAACAAAGAGATGTACATTTTATACTTGATAGTACAAGAAAACTTCTAAAACCTTACTTTACTGGAACATCTTTATTGAGATTTATTAATTTAGAGAATGTTAATGGAGAGTTATTGTTTTCATTTGATGATCCAGATTTTGATGAGATGTTATCGAATGCTTTTGAAGAGAAGTATGGTATTTCAAATGCAGTTCATAATGGTAGATTGACTGAAGATGCTATTAAACAATTGGAAGGTATGATAGAAATTTCTAATAAAATCGGCCTTCCTCCTATAGGGAAATGTGGTTTTATATTTTATACAGGAAACAAATTGTTTGAGTATTTAGTCAATGAATTGCTATCTCCGTATCCTATTTTTGTAGATAATGAAACATACGATTCTTCTAGATATGATGGTATTCTTGATGATGGTATTCTTGATGATGGTATTCTTGATGATGATTTTCTTAATGAATTTATGTTTCTTCAAAAATATATATATCAGGGGAATGCTCCTTCATCTATGGTTGCTGGAGATATATTGAGATTAGTAGCATTACTTGTTATTTTACTAGGTTATATACATCAAGATAATAGAGCTACAAAAAGTGAAATAAATGAATTAAACAGTTTAATTTCGCCCTCTCCTTTAAACGAATCAGTTAAAGTTGATATCCGCATTTTAGATAACTCAATTTTTGATGCTAAATTTATAGAAACATGGGAAAAGTTAATGGTTTCACAAAATAAATATTTATCATTAGGAGTTTTGATACGGTGGGAAGAATTATGGAATCACCTTGAAAGTGTCTTTCGTAGTGAAGATGGTGCATCTGCTGAGATATTTAGTTCTATTAAATTACAAGGAGAGGAGTTCCTATTTAATCATCAAAAAGTTTGAAAAGTGTTTAATTATCAATATAAATTTTAAGACTAAATGAAAACATAAATTTATCTTAGAGTTTTAGTTTCCATTTATATGTTCCTGTTGTTTTGTTATAAATCGAGTAGTGAAATTATTTATATAGATCCTATAGAAATTTCTTGTGGAAAAGGGAAGATGGATAATAACTATTATATTAAAAGGTTATGAATGTGTAAATTTTGTTACAGTTTTTTATAGTAATGAACTTCTATATTAGTTAACTTTTATATTTTGAAGACTATTTAACATAAAAAAGCAGCAAGTATGCTGCTTTTTTTGGAAAATTGTTTAGAAAGGAAAAGTTATTTGTAGTATTCTCTTAACTCATCAAAAGTTATATCTAGGCCAACTTTAGCTAGAGCAGCTTTTCTATCCTCATATAATTTTTTAAGAACTGGAGTTTTATCTTCATCTCTTCCATAGTGCAGTAAATTATGACAATGACTACATAGAGATACAATGTTTTCCATAGTATCTAAACTACAATTCTCATAGTCAAAATCATGGAATTTACTAATTGGAATTAAATGGTGTGGTTCAGTGTAGCCTATACCTGATTTTCTCAAGAATATTCTATCATTAACATCCACTTCGCATTTATAATCAGCTCTAGCTAATGCATCGGCAGCTACTTTTGGATCTCTTTTTGGCCTAAGTCTATTGGTAGATACAGACATTGTCATTTTCTGACCTTGTTTGATACCGGTCCAACTAGGTTTAACACTAGTAGTTGTACTTGCACTTTCAACTTCAATTAAATTATCAATTTCGTCTTTTTCTACTTGATGATATTCTCCTGACTCATCTTCTCGAATATCAATCAGGGCATCATTTAGAATCTTTCTAGTTTCTTTTGTAGATTGTAGTTCAATGGCTTCTTTTAATAAGTAAAGTGCATGTTGCTCAATAATTGTACACATATACTGTTGTTTTCCTGTTCCATTTCTAGTAAATGCACTTTCTTCACTATAGTGTTTCTTCAGCCAATCCTTATATTTTGATAATTTGATCGGATTATCTAATAATTTATAGTCGCAATCAATTCTATATCCATCATTGTCCCAACTATTTCCTGCTCCTACTTTATAAGATGGCTTATTTGAGTCATAGCAATCGGTTTTAGCAAGACTTATAGCTCTTATCTCACCGTTACAATGATGAATAATAAAATCCCCTTTTTTTATTTTAGTCATTGTGGAAAAACCTCTGTTTCTCCCTCCCTTTTTATTTAGTTTAGGGGACCACACAAATCCGCCTTCAAGTTCTTCGTTGAAAGTTGCCCCTTGGTATACATAAAAAACACTCATAAAATCCCCCTCATACTTTATTATCTTACCATATCATTGTATCATATTTTTAAGATATAAACTATTTTTTATTCTTATAATATTGATAATAGTAAACCTTTAAGTATGGTATAATAGTAACAAAAACAGTATTGTAAGCTTTTGGTCTGTTACCAATTAAATAGTAGTTTATCTTTCAAAACGGAGAAATAAAATGACTTTTGATAAATTAGTACATCAGATTAATGAACTGGCTGAAACACAGCGAGATCGAGGAACATATTTTGAATATCTAGCACGTGCATACTTACAAAATGAGCCTACATATCAAAATGAATTTAAGAATGTATGGATGTTAGTAGATGTTCCAGAGGAATTTGGGGTACCCAAAGTTGATCTAGGAGTGGATTTAGTTGCTGAAAAGTATACTGGTGAATTGGTTGCGATTCAGGCAAAGTTCTATAATCATACAATACAAAAGTCTAATATTGATTCTTTTTTAGGGGAACTTGGGAAAGACTATTATGAATCCGGTATTATTGTTGCTTCGACTGATAAATGGGGCAAAAATGCTGAGAAAGCTCTAGCAGATCGAAGTGATGTTATTCGTATTGGGCTTTCGGATCTTAGAAATTCTCAAATTGATTGGTCAAAATTCTCTTTTGAATCACCAGAAGTAGTCACTGTTAAAGCTAAAAAGAAACTAAGATATTATCAAGAAAGTGCGATCCAGTCTGCATTGAATCATTTTAAGGAAAATGATCGTGGGCAGCTTATAATGGCTCCAGGAACAGGTAAGACTTTTACAAGTTTAAAGATTGCTGAAGCTATGGCGAAGGAAGCGAAAAAAGAACAGTATACTATTCTTTATTTAGTACCAAGTATTCAACTTCTCACTCAAACATTGAGAGGGTGGAATAATGATACAGAGATGACTATGTCTTCAATGGCAGTTACTAGTGATAGAAATGCTAGTCGTGGAAGTGTCAAGCAGGATGAATCAAATATAACAATTAAAGCTAGTGATATCGGTTATCCAGCTACAACTTCATCAAAGAAAGTTGTTGAAAATTATTTAGAATTAATGGATAGACCTAAAAAAGAGCTGTTAGTTGTATTCGGAACATATCAGTCAATTGATGTTCTTGGAAAGGCTCAAAAGGAAGGATTCCCAGAATTTGATTTAATTATTGCTGATGAAGCCCACCGTACTACTGGAGCGAAAGCTTTGGGAGATGAAGCATCAGCATTTACAAAAGTACATAGTAATTTAAATGTCAAAGGGATTAAACGCCTTTACCAAACAGCAACACCAAAATTATATGGTACTGATGCTAAGAAAAAAGCAGAAGAAAATTCAATCGTTATTTCTAGTATGGATGATGAAAGCCTATATGGTAGTGTATTCTATCGTTTAGGTTTTGGAGATGCTATTAGTCATGACATTCTTACTGATTATAAACTGATGGTTTTGGCAGTTGATGAAACAGTTGTTCAGAAAGATATGCAAAAAGCTCTTGCTGATTCAGAGAATGGATTGAATATTGATGATGTGGGGCGTATCATTGGTGTTTGGAATGGAATGATCAAACGAGAAAGTTTTGCAGATAAAGTTTCTGGAGAACCAATGAAAAGAGCTATTGCCTTCTCTCGGACTATCGAAGATAGTAAACGACTATCAACTCAGTTTGAAAATGTTGTTAATGAATACCTTAATAGTGATGAAGGCTACTCCGTAAATGTTCGTCACGTAGATGGCAGTATGAACGCTCTTGAAAAAAATGAAGCATTAGATTGGTTAGCTAGTGACGATATTCCTGAAGATTCAGCTCGTATTTTGTCAAATGTTCGTTTTCTAACAGAAGGAATTGATGTTCCTAATCTTGATGCTATTATATTTCTATCTCCTCGCAAATCACAGGTAGATATCGTCCAAGCTGTCGGGCGAATCATCCGTAAATTTGAAGGAAAAGAATATGGTTATATTATTCTTCCAATTGTAGTTCCAGCAGGTGAGACACCTGAAACAATTCTTGATAACAATAAAACCTACGATGTTATTTGGCAGGTTTTAAACGCATTGCGTTCTGTAGATGAACGTTTTGAGGCTACTGTTAATAAGCTGGAATTAAACAAACAAAAACCCAAAAATATCCAAGTTATTGGAGTTGGTGGAGCACCAGATAATCCAAGTTTCAATCTTGTTGATGATGATACAGGTTCAGGTGGATTTAAACCTTATCAAACAGAACTCGAACTTGAATGGGAAGCTGTCGAGGGTGCAATTTATGGTAAGATTGTTCAAAAAGTGGGGGACAGACGTTACTTAGAAGACTGGTCAAAAGATGTAGCTGATATTGCAAGACGTCACATTCAAGGAATTGAGTTCATCTTAGAACAAAATCCTGATAGTAAATCTGCCTTTGAAAAATTCCTTCAAAGCCTTCAACACAATATCAATGAATCAATTGACCAAAGTCAAGCGATTGAGATGTTAGCGCAACACTTAATCACTTTACCAATTTTTGATGCACTCTTTGGGGAGTATAGTTTTGTTAAGAATAATCCAGTAAGTTCCGCGATGGAACAAATTGTAGAAGAATTATCACAATTTGGGTTTGAAAAAGAGCAGAAAGAGTTGCAACCTTTTTATGATTCAGTTCGTCTACGTGCAGAGGGAATTGATAACGCTCAAGCTAAGCAGAAAATTATTATTACTTTATATGATAAATTCTTTTCTACTGGCTTTAAATCAACCACAGAAAGATTAGGTATTGTCTTTACTCCTGTAGAAGTTGTGGATTTTATTGTAAAATCAGTCGATGTAGTCTTGAGAAAGCACTTTGGTAAGGCTTTAGCGAGTGAGAATGTTCATATTTTGGATCCATTTACTGGAACTGGAACATTTATCACTAGAACATTGCATTACTTGAAATCACTGATGGATAGTGGTGAAATTACCTTTGATGATATTCTAAGAAAATATACACAAGAATTGCATGCTAATGAAATTGTTCTCTTAAGTTATTACATTGCTGCTATTAATATTGAAGCTGTATTTGATGAAATTAATGGTGATGAACCGTATACACCATTTGAAGGAATTGTATTAACAGATACCTTTGAATCAACAGAAACAGAAGATACGCTTGATGACTCTTTCTTTGGAACCAATGACAAACGTCTGAAACGACAACAAGAAAAACCAATTACAGCTATTATTGGCAACCCACCATATTCTATTGGACAAGGTAGCCAGAACGATAATAACCAAAACATTTCTTATCCTAAATTAGAAAATCGTATATCAGATACCTATGCAAACAAGAGCGCTTCAAATTCTGTCAAAGGATTATATGACAGCTATATTAAAGCTTTCCGTTGGGCATCAGATCGCCTTAAAAATCAAGGAGTGATTGGATTTGTTACGAATGGTAACTATCTTAATACCAATTCAGCAGATGGCTTACGTGCAGGACTTTATGATGAATTTAATCATCTTTATATCTTTAATCTCCGTGGTGATCAGAGAACACTAGGAGAACAATCCCGAAGAGAAGGTGGGAAAATATTTGGTTCGGGTAGTCGTACTCCTGTTGCGATTTCAATTCTAGTAAAAGATGGCTCAGATAGTCATGAACTTCACTATCATGATATTGGTGATTACTTGTCGCAAAAGGAAAAGCTTGCTATTATATCGAAATTTAATGATGTTTCACAAATAGATTGGCAAGAGATTATTCCGGATGATAATAACGACTGGCTCAATCAGAGAGACCCGAATTATCAACAATATAGTTCATTGGTAGACGGAATGAATAGTGTATTCAATCAAAATATCTTAGGTGTTGGTAGTTATAGAGATTTTTGGTTATATGGTTTTTCTAAATCAGAGGTTAAAAGTAAATCTGCAACCCTTATAAAAAACTATAATTTTGAATTAAACAGGTTATCAGATTATTCAAAAAATATTCAGAAAGAAAAGTTAAATAGAAATGAATGTTTTGTAAAATGGACTGAGAATCTTGAAAAGAAATTGTATAAGGGAGAAGCCATAGATATTAAACCAGATTCAGTGGTTACTGTTATGTACAGACCATTTACAAAGAAATATCTTTATTATGATAAAAATGTGATGGAGCGCCCTAGGAGTTTCGGTGAGAAATATGGAGTTAATAATTACGTTATATTCACTACAGGAAGAGGAGCAACACGTGATTTTTCTGTTCTTGTTTCAAAATTTTTCCCTGACATTAACGCTATGTCGGCAGGTGCTCAGACCTTCATGCGTTATGACAATGAGATTGATGAGACATCGTTGTTTCAAAATAACGACAATATGAATCAAGAGTTTGCTGATAAGCTGGGATTGAATTTGGATGACACCTTTGCTTATGTTTATGGGTTGCTCAACTCTAAAGAATATCAAGAGAAGTATGCTAACGATTTGAAGAAGGACCTCGCAAGAATTCCTATTGTAAAAAATAAAGAGAGGTATGTTGAAGTTGGTCGGAAATTGATGGACTTACATCTTAACTATGAAGAAATCCCTGTTTATGATGGGGTAGAGATTACACCTCTTGTTAATCCAAGCTATAAAGTAACTAAGATGAGATTCGCTAAGAAACGTGATGAAAATGGTAAATCGGTGAATGACTTATCCACAATCATATTTAACAGTGATATCACTATAAGTAATATCCCCGAAAAGGCGTATGAATATGTTGTGAATGGACGCTCTGCCATTGAATGGATAATGGATCAGTATCAAGTTAAAACTGATAAAAAATCAGGAATTACAGATGACCCAAATGACTATAGTGAGGATGAAAAATATATCTTCAATTTACTATTGAGAATTATCAATGTATCTGTCCAAACAGTTGATTTAATCAATAGCTTACCTAAATTTGAGGTGGAGGAGTAAAATCATGGATTTCTTTTATGACGATGAAAAAGACAAAGATTATGAAAAAATTGAATTACACTATCTATCTAATACAATTTCATATGGATTGGAGAAAAAGAATAATGGAGAGACTGTTTTCTATGATTCAAACGGAAAACTAGAACATCCATCATCTCAAGAAGAACAAAAAAAGGCCTTTACAAAAATTGACTTCCAGCGAGTAATCAGTGAAAAAATTCGTAAAATAGTTTACGGTGAAAAATATTCAAACATTGTCTTTCTAGCAGGTGCAGGAGCATCTGTGGTAGGAGGTAATTCAAACTACGGTAAGACAGTAAAAATGATTGCTGACGATGTATTTTTAAAATTAAATGAAGCGGACGAACTATTTACGCTAGAAGCGTTGGCTAGACAGTGTATGTACAAAAATGGAAATATTTTAGATGAAGAATTAGGAGAATCTGCTCCATCTAGATTAGACGATGGATTTAATCTAGAAGATTTCTTATCAACACTATTCCATTATCGACCATACGTACCTGATACAGATAAAGATAAGTTTAATAATAGTATTGAAAAGATTTTACAACTGATTAAAGAAAATACAAATTATTCATATGACAGTAAGGAATTGAAGCATGGTAAATTATTAAACTTTTTGTCAAGTCTATCAGGTAAGGAAGGAAATAAGTTTTCGGTTATTACGACAAACTATGATGTTTTAATCGAAGAAGCTGCGGCAGCAAATAATTTTGTTATTTTTGATGGTTTTAATTTCACTCCAATACCGAAGTTTGATAGCAGTATGTTTGAATGGAATCTTATAAAGGAGGTTCAGAATATCAATACCAGAGAGGTTGAATATAAGGATAAGACATTCAATCTTTTAAAAATACATGGTTCACTTACCTGGGAAAAACAAGATGATGGAGCTATTCTGCGAAAAGATAAAGATAGCATCACAGATACAAATAAAATGGTAATGGTCTTTCCAAGTTCTGATAAATATGCTCAAAGTTACCAAGAACCATATTTTGAACTTTTTACAAAATTTCAAGATCTTATAAAGCGTCCAAACACCTTATTGATTTCATCTGGATTCAGTTTCGCAGATGTTCACATTTCCAAAATGGTTACTCAGGCTTTGAAAAATAACACAAGTTTAAAACTTTTGATTACTGATTTTAATATTGATCCAAATAGAGAGTATATCAAGGATGTGGAGAAATTCAAGTTAATTGATGAGGCTGATTCGAAATATAATCAAAATTGGGCAGAACTAATAGATTTAATGGATGAAGGGTATCCAATTACATTTTTAAAGGCTACTATGAACAGTGATTTAGTTGATTTCTTGAAAGGAAAGTACTTAAATGACAAAGATTGATATTTTTTATGAAGTAGCTGATAAGAGTAATTATTATCTTGGAATGATTTCACAAGTAAATCGTTCATATGCAACAATTCAAATTGAGAACTTATCTTTATTCTCATATAGGAAGTTAAAGAAAGATATACTTTCACCTAATACGATTAATTACTATGTTTTAATTGATTCAAGCAATGGTTTATTCTTCGGAGAAATATTTCAATCTAAGGTTCCGAATTCAGATAGTGTTCATGAGATGTTAACAAATGGTCAGCAGGAAAAAATATTTCCGGAAATAAGCATTGACATACTGGGATATATACCACTTGGTGAAAAATATTTTAAATTAAATGGAACAAAGACAGTTGGTATCACTGATAAGGTATATATCGCAAATGAAAATGCAGTGGAGCTTTTTATTCAATCAATAGAGGTCGATCCTGGTATTGAAAAACAGTTGTCACCTTTTGCTAATCTTGCTTTTGGTCCACAGGATTATTCTGTTAAATTACAGCCTAAAACATTATTTAATAGACACTTAATGACAGTTGGTACCACAAATAGTGGAAAATCTACGTCAGCTTTGAGTATATTAGATAAGCTTGTTAATGATGGTATAAAGACTTTAATAATAGATCCAACAGGGGAGTACTCAGATTCATTTACAGACGATGAAGTAGATAAATACGTTCTTGGACAAACTGCTTTCTTACCTTTATCACAAATATCAATTAATCAATGGTCAATTCTATTTGAAACAAATGATGGAACACAACCAGCAGTATTGGCAGAAGCTATACGTTCTTTACGGTTTCAATATAAAAATAAAATTAATGGAATATATCATAAAGTAGGAAAAACTGTTAGTGATGTAGAAGCAGACCTTTCAAGTCTGACTGATAATGATAAGAACTTTAATATAAAATTTTTATCCGCACAAATAGCTGTTGAAACAACTAAACAAAATAAAAAGGGAGAATTTGAGCCGGATTTATTCAACTTTAATATTAACCAGTATCTTATTCAAAAGGTTAATTATAAGTTGAACAACACATCGCTTGAAAATTTTTTCACTTCTGATGGTCAAAGTTTTATTGATATTATCAATTCATTTTCAGAAAGAAAAACTAAAAAATCATTATATATTGATGTTTCTCAAATTGGAACAACCGATGGTATTGGTGGGATGATTATTGACCTCGTTTCAAATCATTTAGTAAATTTAAGTTCAGAATTAATTGAACCATTTGTTATGTTTATTGATGAAGTTCATAGATATACAAAAGCTATTAATAATGAGGGGTATACATTTTATACGGGATTAAATAGTATTGCTCGCGAGGGTAGAAAGAAAGGTATATTTCTGTTTTTGACAACTCAGAATCCAAATGATGTTGATAAAATATTGTTAGGGCAAGTTGGGACATTATTAGTTCATAGGCTAACTTCACCAGATGAGATAAGAGCTATTCAAAACCATTTGATGGAGAATCAAATTAATCAAATTAAAAAGTTAAATACAGGTGAAGCAGTCCTAACTAGTATTAATTTGCTTAAAAATTTATATATAAATGTTGAAAAGTGTAATCGCCCTCATCATAATGATACACCTACTCTTGGAGAGAGGATTAAATCCACTAAATAACTACATGTCTTTTATACAGCAATCTCATAGCAAACAATCCATGTAATAAGAGTCTTAATTGAATCAGACTAATTTCTAAAACTTTGATACAAACAAATACCTACTGAAGTATAATGTTCAGTAGGTATTTATTTGGGCATAAAACATTAATTATATTTAAAATCTAACATAGGGACCAAAGTGTTCCAAGTTAAATTTTTTAAATCGTTTTTTGTGGCATACTACTATTATAAATTTAAAAAATGAAAGAGCCATCGGTCTGATGGCTCTTTTTTTTTGCCCAAAAAAGGAGAGTAGTATAATGCATAATAAACGAATCATTCTTCAAATATATCGAAAAAAATTAGGAAAGTATTTGAAAGAACAAATGAAAGAGAAGAGTTTGAAACAGGATGAAGTAGGTCGAACATGTGGTCAAGATGATATTGAAATGTTGAGTAGTACTGCGGTTAGAGAAATTTTGAAAGGGAAGCGAAATATGACAAATAAAGCTGCAGACGCATTTCAAGAAAGCTTGGGAATTAATACACCTAAAGATCTTTTTTTCCCCAATGAGAAGTTTTGTACAGGCCTTATTTCAGAAATTTTAGAAGCTGTAAAAACAGATTCACATTTTGAAGAATCATTGCTCCGACCACAACTTTTTCTTTTTTTAAACAGAAGATATGGAAAAAATGATATTAAATTTGAAAATTTTGAAAAAAATATTATTGACAAATTTATCGCAAGTTTGTTAAATCTTTTTCCAACGTTTCCAGTTGAAGAAACATCCGATGAAATTTCGGAGAAAATTTGCGACTGGCTTATTGAATTAGCTTGCTTATTATCACAATAATGATTTTTAAACCGTCAAAATTTTTGACGACTTATAATTTGTTCCTTTGATAAACTAGACTCAACTTAGCTAAGAAAAAAATAAGGAGGTACGTTTATGCGTACAAAAAATCGTAAAAATGGCTATTCAGTTAACACTGCTAAACAATATGTTGATCAAAAACAACCAATTCACTGCTTGAGTACTGAATTGGAAGCGCAAAACAAGTTTGAAGACGGACAATCGACCGGGGAAATTATCGCTCATAAGGCCTGGTTTTCTCAAAAAGGGTTGCCCCCTTTCCAAGTTAAATTTGAATCTGAGGTTGGTCTTCCATCTTATTTAGCTATGGTTGATTTTGATAATCTAGAGGCTTGCGAAGTTGGCTACAATGTCTATTTTCGTGCGAATGGAATCAAAGAGGTCAAATAATAATGACTACTAAGGAACTTGCTCAATACTTGCTCCAGAGTCTCAACATGGGACTCGGAGCAATCATGCAAGGAGAAACTAGCTTTACACGGAGCTATCACGTTGAAATTATGAAAAATGGTTTTTTATTTATTCCACGATTACCAGCGGGCTATATTATTGACGATGAACTCTATCAGAAGATTTTTCTGATCGCTAATGCTGCTCTCTTTCCAAGATACACGGTTCTCAAACAGAACTCTGCTTACTTTCTTGCTCTTGAAACGGATGATATACACGTGCAACGAGGCTTATTTTTCCCATGGAAGGAGGGGATTTCTGAAAGACTTGTAATTTCAGATTTAGATCAGTTTGTTTTGAAACAAGAAAAAAATATTATCCCGATTATGAAGAATCTCACTCTTGATTTTAACAAAGTAACTTCTATGGCAATTGCTGGAAACAGCGGTTCAGGAAAATCTTATGCTCTGACTTACTTTCTAAGTTTACTTAAAAACTTTTCGGACTTAATCATTGTAGATCCTAAATTTGATACGCCATCCCGTTGGGCTCGCGAAAATGGTATCGCAGTCATTCATCCTCAGCGAAATCGCTCTAAGTCAGACTTTGTGTCTGAAATTAATGAAAATCTTAGCTCGTGTTTGAATCTTATTCAAAAACGACAAGAAGCACTATACGATAATCCTGATGAGAAATTTAAGCATTTAACTATTGTCATAGATGAAGTTTTGGCATTATCCGAAGGTGTGAATAAAACGATAAAAGAATCTTTCTTTTCCCTCTTATCCCAAGTTGCACTTCTTGGACGTGCGACCAGAGTACATCTTTTATTAGTTAGTCAGCGTTTTGACCATAACACAATCCCGGTCTCTGTTCGAGAACAAATGAATGTACTCATTCAAATTGGGAATATCAACCAAAAAACAACACAATTTTTATTTCCAGATCTGGATCCAGAAGGAATTGTGATTCCTATTGGCAAAGGTACAGGCTTAATTCAAATCATTGACAGTGAGCACCCTTATCAAGTATTACCGTTGTTATGTCCGACCTACTATACAAAGAAAGGAATTTTGTAATGGCGAAGACATTTTTTCAGAAGACATTTAATCTATCCAGATATCTATTAGTTTTTGTAATTCTTAATACTGTTTTGAGTATAACTTCTCGTCTTTTAATAATTTTGTTTGATAATGAAGTTTTTTCAAGAAAAATTGTCGTAATCCAAAATAAATTGTATTTTATTTCTATGATATTTTTATTAGTTGCTGTTATGCTATTTCTCCTTCTGTTAACTTTATTAATAATTGAGCTGATAGAAAGATATAAAACAGACAAAATATCAAATTATTTTGAATCAGTGAAACAAACTATGGAACTACGTCATTTTTTAATACAACATGAGACTATCTCAACTAGTATAAATAGTTTTCAAAAAAATCCAATTGTACAGGATTTTAACAAGTCTGTTGCTGGTAGTATTGTTGATGTAAGAAATGAAAGTGTAGTAGTTGTTCTAAAGTATCCTACTTCTCAGCAATCACAGCAAATTTTTAGAAATATGGGATCACATATAAAAGAAGAAATCTCGAATTGCAATCCCAAATTTTATTTTTCATCTCCGATTAGAATCGGGAATAGATTGTTTTACAAAGGTTCGAAAAGTTAGTGAAAATAGAGTGTTTGACACACGTAGTGGATGTCAAAAACACTCTATTTTCCAAAAAATCGTTCCTATTGGGGGGTACTACGACCCCCCAATAGTTCAATAATCAATAATCAAAAATTTTTGTGCAAACGACCAAAATAATTATAAATTTCTCTTTATATTCAAGATGAAATTGGAGGAGATAAAACATTCATGGGAAACGAACAAATAATCAGATATTTTTCAATACTAACTAGAGGTAGTCCGAGTTTAGTATTGTCACAAATATATATAATCTAAAAAAAGAGGTGAAAACACATGAATAAACATAGGCGCTCAAACAAGTGGACCTATATTATGTATAAAGATAGTACTCCTGAAAATCATGTAGAAATTCTTGATAGGATGGGGGTCCCTTACGTCCTTAGTCCGTGGCACGATAAGGACATCAATGAAGAAACTGGTGAACTAAAAAAACCTCATAGACATGGTGTTCTTTTCTTTGATTCACTTAAGAGTGAAAGTCAAGTTTCTGAGCTTCTGACTGAAAATTTAAATACACCAAAACACGTTGAGGCTGTTATGTCACCTACAGGTATGTTTCATTATTTGACTCATGCTCAGAATCCGGAGAAAACACAGTACGATATTAAAGATATTGTTGCAGGTTGTGGATTTGATCTTGAACAGTTTATTATTGAGAACAGTAAAGATAATTATTTAGAAACTGCTATCGATATCATTAATGAATATAATTTTACAGAATTTGGTAGTCTAGTAAATTATGCACGTGAAAACGAGCCCATTCTTTTAAAATTAATTGTTCAGAAGCCATTCTTTTTTGTAAAATTGTTGGATTCACTCCGATATAATAAGAATAAACAAGATTACATGATTAAACAGATTAAAGAAGATGAGGCATTCTATCGTAAACAATATCGTGAAAATAAAGAACAACAGAAGAAAGAAGACGACTTACTTTATCTTAAACAGGATTATATCAGAGAAAAGAAACGTTTGAAAGAAAAGAATGAGGAATATCGACGGAATCAAAATTCTCATAGAGAAAATAATCATTTGAAAGACAAAGAGATGGATAGATGACATCAAATCAATTATTAATATTGAATCGAATTGAACAGATTTTGACTTATTTACTTGCTATGATGCAGAAACAGCAAGATATTCAAAAGAATGTGAGTATTCTAACTCAGAAAGAGTTGCTTTCTATACTTAAGATTTCCCCAAACACATTGAAGTCTTGGGAGAAGACGGGACTCAAGCGTCTAGAACCACCGATTGAGGGTACTCGAACTGTTTTTTACAAAATGGAGGATGTGCTGAACTATTTAACTCCCTAATTATAAAATTGTGCTAAAATAGTAATATCACATAAATAGTGTGAGGTTGTTATTTTAGCCTTTTATATATCCGAACGTGAAAGGCTACTATGCAGAAAGAAACTATCATTCACAACAATCGAAAAGTCATTAAAACTACCAAAAGTAACGGAACTATTAGCTATACGCAACGTGGTGTGTATATTGGTGTAGATGTTAAAACTGGTAAAAAAGTTACATCATCTATAACTGCTAAAACTCTAAAAAGTCTTGATAGAAAAATCATTCAAGCTCGGATTGATTTTGAAGCGAAGGGTTCAACTTTAAAAGAGACTTTGTTGATTAATAACTTCGAGGAGTTAGCTGAAGCCTGGTTTATTAGTTTTGTAACTTGGGTGACTTCTCAGAATACGATTAACCGAGTTCGAAGCTATCTTGATACCTATATCATCCCTAAGTTTGGAGAATATAGGCCTGAAGAAATAAAATCTGCAGATATTCAGATTTGGGTTAACAAACTAGCTCAACAATCTAAAAAGTCTGTTGAATCGGGTGTTAAAAAATCCAAAAAGGGCCATGCAAAAGATTTCGGTGCAGTTATCTATAAGCTCAGTGATATTTTCGATTATGGGATCACGAATTTTGAACTAACAAATAATCCCGCTCGTACAGTGAAAATTCCTCCAAAACCAAAGGTGGTAAGGGAAAGAATCATGGTATTGCATGGAGAGGATTTGGCTACTTGGCTGAACTATCTAAATACTTTACCTGATACACGAGCTAATCGAAGATTCAAAGTTATCTGCGACACGCTGCTAGCTTCTGCACTTCGAATCAATGAGCTTCTAGCTTTGACGATTAATGATTTGGATTTTGATGCTAATGAAATTATCGTCAATAAAACACTAATATGGAAAGCTGGAAATAAGAAACTTGAGATTAAGGGCGAGATTGTTTGTAAGAACAGTGCCAAGACTGATGCTGGCAACAGAAGAGTTGCAGTCCCGAGACAAGTCTTAGATGACTTGAAAGCTTTTCATGCTGAGATGAGTGATTATTTTGTGAGTCATGATTTACCAACTGTGGATCTAATTTTCCCGACAATTTACGGGAACTATATGTGTGATAGAAATGAACGTGCAACGCTTAAAAAGCGTTTGACTGAGTTGGGACTACCAAACTATGGTTTCCACCTTTTCCGTCATACACATGCTTCTTTGATGCTGAATGCTGGTGCGAACTGGAAAGAACTCCAGATAAGAATGGGCCATAAATCGATTAAAACGACAATGGACACTTACGCTGAATTGGCACCGAAAAAGAAGGCGGAAGCAGTTGAAATCTATCTCAAAGAAATTGCGAAATTGACGGCATAGCAAAATGACTACATTTTCTATAGAATAATCTAAAAACGTTGATATGAAGGCGTTTAGAGAGTGCTAAAATAACATTCACAACCTTTACAGAGGTTAAATAAGTACACCTAACTCAAAACGCCTTACTGGGCGTTTTTTGCTTTATTGGTTAGCGATTTATAGCCCCTCAGGAGAGATTTATGGCGTTTTATCTTTGGATGTTTCCTCTACTTTTTATCTTTCACGATATGGAAGAAATTATCGGTCTTGTCCCTTGGATCCGTCTCAACAAAACCTTACTGACCCAAAAAGCTCCAACTATTCTCAAGATCCATAAAGAAATGACAACAGAAGGATTTGCCCTTGCTGTTTTTGAGGAGTTTATCATTGTCTTATCCATCACTTTATTAGCGTATTTTTGTCAATCTAGGGCGCTCGAATTAGTTTGGTTAGGGGGATTTGTAGCCTTTGCGCTTCATCTCTTGCTCCATATTGGACAATCAATTCTTCTCCGCAAGTATATCCCTGCTCTGATTACTTCTATCCTTTGTTTTCCTATCAGTGCTTATTTGATTACAGACATCGTGCATTTGTGGCGAGTTTCGACCAGCGAATTTTTCCTATTTTTACTGGTCGGTTCAGGCATCGTCGTCATCAATCTCCCCTTTGCTCTCTGGCTCGGGAAAAAGTATTCCGTCTGGCTTGCCCATAACCATTAACAAAAAAATCTGAGACAAAATGGTTCTCAAATTCTTAGTTATAAAAGAGAATAGGCGGAATCGCCGAATGTCGCCCCCCACTAGCTAAGTAGCGCGTTGGTAATAGATATTTTGTGTCCTACTATATAGCTATGCTTTCATGCCACTAATTCTTATTATATAGAGAAAAACAAATTAATTATTCCAAGCGATTCCTGATAATTTTACTATATTACAAAGATAATACAGTAGTCATTTTAACATCGAGATGAATTTTTCCTGTTACCTAATAGTATCCTTTTGGATTAATTACCAATTATTTATGAAATTTTCTGTATACCATATGTTACTTTTCTATACATAATTAATCTTTTATAACTGATACGGAACCATTTGAGCTAATTGCTCGACAACAATCTGTATAAACTTCGATAAAATCATATCCTCCATGTAAAGCAATGCTTTTGGCTTTATCGAGCCCACCAGGTAATGTCTCTCCTCGTTTATAATGCTCAATGATTTCTCCAACTAAGTCTAGGGTGTGCGCTTCATAAGGTGCTCCTAAATAACATTTTGCTACAAAACCTAGGAGAATTCCATTAATACCCACATCTGGAAATTCTAACTTAATTGTATTAATAATTTCATTTACTTCCTTTTTATTATGAACATGTCCTCCTGCATCTAGTTGATGAATAGCATCCATATATTCTTTAGATCGTGATTTTCTTAGAAGCCTATCTAAACTCAATTTATCTATCTGTGGTTGTTTTAAGTTAGAAGTCATGATATGGCTTACTTGTGTTTGTTTTTGGGATTGATATGGATTTAACATTGGTTTAGGCATCTATTTTTCTCCTAATTGTGTTATAAGTTATATTTTGCAATTTAAGATTCCTTTTAATGATACTCTCAAAAAAAAGCTTCCATTTAGGGAATTATGAAAATGGACACGAAACTGAGATTACAGTTACCGTGTCCAACTAATGAACTTATTAAACAAGTACTTTTCTTGTTTTAGGTCCACTTTGTTTATGAACAAGTCCCTCTCCGCCGATTGGTTTTCCAGATGCAGGAACAGCTCTTTCTTTCCCCCAATCTCTAATAGCATCAATTTTTTCTGGGCTAGTTTGAGAGAGTGGGACTACATTATTGAAAGCAGTCATGATATTCTCTTCGTTGAGAATAAAATTATCATTAGCGATAGCTCGGTAAGCTAAATCTCTAACTGTCGATTCTAAGTCCGCGCCAGTGAAACCATCACTTATTTGAAGAATATTATCAGAAAAATCTCCTTCAAATTCTAGACTTAAGTATTTTTTAAAATACAAAGCAAGTATTTCTTTACGCTCATCTGCAGTAGGTAAATCAACAAAGAATAACTCATCAAATCTTCCTCGACGGAGAAGTTCTGATGGGAGCATAGACACATCATTAGCTGTTGCAACTACAAAAACTTGTTTTTTGCATTCTTGCATCCAGAATAAGAATTGACCGACCATACGAGTAGATACGCCACCATCATTAGCGCCACCAGTAGCTCCTGATAGTCCTTTTTCTATTTCATCAATCCATAAAACACACGGAGATACATTTTCAGCGGTAGTTAGAGCATCCTTGAGTTGCTGTTCAGACTGACCTACATAACTTCCTTGAACCGTTGCAAAATCTAAACGATATAATGGAAGTTTCCAGTTAGCGGAAATTGATTTAGCAGATAAAGATTTTCCGCATCCAGGGACACCTACTAGGAGTATCCCTCTAGGTGGTTGCAAACCTTTCTCACGTAACATATCTTTCTTTTCGGGAGTTAGCAGTTCTTTCTTTTCGTTAAGCCACTTTCTTAACCCCTCAAGCCCTCCGACATCCTTCACAGAATCATCTACAACGATTTTTTCTAGACCAGAGATATCAGAGAATAGGCGATCTTTTGCAAATCTTATCTCATCTAAATCAGATTTTCTTATGCACTTATTTGCAATCAAAGCTGCGATAACGTTCTCCGCCTCGATTCTAGTTACCCCATTGAGAGCTGCAGCAGCTTCTCGAATATCGGAGTTGTCCCATTCAATCTGGATATCATTTCGATAGTCGTCAATGTATTCTCGAATTATCGAGTACATTTCCTCTTCGTTAGGTAAATCTATTTTTACTGTCATACCTTGCCGTTGAAGTTGATTCCAAATAGGGGTATTGGTAAAAACTATTACAACGCCTCCAGTTTCATTGGCTAGATTGACCAATGCTAAGACTTGTTTAGAATCGCTATTTTCATTACTAAGATCCGGAACTTCTGTCAGTACAATAGTTTGGTATTGTTTCTTTTGCATTTGGTCCGTCATGTAATCTATTGCACCATAAACAGATTTATCATCGTTAACATTCTTACCAGAACTAAGATTATACACACCTTTGGTGAGAGTGTGTACGTTGAACGGAAGTTGTAATTCTTCAGATATTTCCTTTAACATATCTAATGTTCTACTTGGCTCAATGGTATTGATAGCAATAAAAGGGATTCTTGCAAGTGAATATCTCGTAAGAAGTTCTTTGCTTTTTACTATATTACTCATTTACTGTTCACCTTTATTTAAAAAAGAATTAATTTTATGATTTCTAATAATACTTGACATTTTCCCGCTTCGGTCCTGTTTTGCAGATTCTTCTAAAGATTTTTGCATACTATTAGCTTGTTCTATAACGAGATTTAGGTAATGTTGTCGCTCTTTATCCGGAATTGCAGGAAGATTGATTGCTTCAGCTAAGAACGTCAATTCTTTCCTCAAAGAAAGAATTGCTTGAATAATAGCTCCCTCGTATCCTTGGGATTTTAGTAAATCATTTTGAAACTTATCTGAAGCTACATTCATACGGTAATTAACAGCGTCAATTAACTTTGTAGAGAAACGTTCTGCCACACCGTATTGCCATTCGATAGTTCCAGATTTCATCATTTTTAAAACTGTTTCATCATCATCTTTGTTTTTAAAAACAGTTAAGATATTTACCCATTCTGCATATGTTTGTGGTTTATTCATTATTTTTGCCGTTTCCTTCTGACTAGCAATTGTGGAGGCACGATATCCCATGAAGGGAGTCCCTCAGCAAACACGCTCATAGGTTCTTCAGTGACATCTTCTTCAGTATTAATGCTCTTAAATGGAGTGGTGTTATTAGATGATAGCTTACTATCGCCTTTATATTTTTCATCCATGTCAATTACCTCCTCAAATTTTAATCTTTCTATTAGATGATGCCAACTTGTTTACATATTGTTCAGGTCTTATTTGTTCGAGGAAGTCAAGAACTTTAGCACTTTCAGCATCTTTCTCTGCAAATTCAATTCTAAAGTCTACAATTTCAGCTAGAGTAGCTCTTATAATTTGTTCACCATTCACTCTTTTATTCTCATATTGTTCTTCAATTTTCTTGCGACTCTTTTCAATGTTTTCAATATTAGATTTATGCTTAAGAACCATAAAAATCCCTGCTATAATAGCTATTAAACCTAAGAAAATATTCCCAAAAATCATCATTAAACCGATTACTCCTATAGCTATACCACCATACAAAAGGAATTTATCAAATAAACTTGGGAAGTAGTTTGACAAAGTTTGTTCTTTTTCAGAGTCAATCTGAGAATTGAATTTTTCAATCAACTCATTTTCGTTTTGGCCATCTGTTGATTTATCATTAAAGGTATCCACATTTATTTCAATTTCGTAAGGAATCTTCATGCGATTTTTTGCAGTAACGTCATTATAAGCGTTTGTTACCCAATCACGAGAAAGAGCCAGTGCAAATTTTTGGGTTGATATGCTTGAGTGAGAAGATTCGGGTTTCATTGCTGCATCGGTAAGCAACTGGGTGAAGTCTTTATGGGTTTCAAATGCAGTCGCCTCAATATCCATGTTTTGATGAGCACGGTTGTCATCTCCTCCGAAGTCAACCACAAGCTGCTCGAATTTTTCTTGTTTTCGAAGAGCTAGTTCCTCGTTATCAAAATCAGTCACAAGTGTGTCTAAAATATCGTCTAATTGTTCTTTGACGCTTTCTGTAGACCCTTTTTTCTCAAAAATATCAGTTAGATAGTTTAATATTTGTTCATGGAGATGAGCACCTTCTAAAATATCCTCTAGAACAGGCCAACTATTACTATATTTTCTTAGGTTAGGGTATAAATCTTCATCTAGTTCGCTTCTTTTTAAGTTAATAGCTTCGGACCATTGTTCTGTTTGCTGTTCAGTAAAACCAGGTTTTTCTTCAAGTCGACTGAGCCATTCATTCATTTGACGTGAGATGACTCCTTCGGTATCAGCTCCCAAGAGTCCGCTCGCAAAAGCATCCAAGATAATTATAGAATTTCTGTCGAGATTTTCTTCATCTTGATTAGCTAAATAACGTTGAGTCCACTTAAGGCACGCGTTCTTTCTGTTAGCTCTTCTACAAATTAAGGCAAAGAAAAGGGAGGTTTTTTCATCATTTCGTTTAATCCCTTCCTTAACTGCTTTTTCAGCTAACTCGGGTTGATCATTTATCCATGCTGCTAATGCAACCAAGCATGGAGCAAGCCAGTAACCTGGAGTTGATATCATTAGTTCTTCTGTTGCAGTGCTGATTGTTTCTTTTTTGACAATTCCTAAATCATCAGCTTGTAAAATCCCTGTGGTAGTACGACGAACAATATCATAATGTCCGTATTTCTTCTCAATTTCCTGACGGATTTTTACTAGTCGAGTTTCAGCTTGTCCTAGTCTATTAGCTTTTTGTTGGATATTAACAAATTCATGAAATTCCTGTGCTAAACTACCAATTTCATCATACACGATTTGAAGATTTTCGTTTGCTACATCAACTCTAGCATCAATTGTTCGTAATCCTTCATGGATAGAGCGCAAGTTATTCTCGATAGCTCGAAGATCAGCTTGATGTATTATTCTTTCAGCCATAATATCCCCCTTGTTAATGATTTCTAAATTAATTAGAAAAAATTTTGACTAATTTTCTAAATAAACTATCTTATAATCATTTTAATTTTTTCCTTATAGAAAAAGAATATCATAATTATTTTATTAATTCAACTTACCATGAGAAAGAAGAGAAAGTATTTGATTCGCGCTGACCTTATAGTTACTCGATTGGTATTTTTGGTATATAGAAATCGATTATCGTATCAATGAAGCTTTAGCCTTATCATGGTCTGATATTGACTTAGATAATGCCATTGGGCATATTACAAAAACACTAAACTATAGTCAAGAACTCAATAGTCCTAAATCAAAATCTAGCTATCGTGATATCGATATAGGCCAAGCGACTATTGCCATGTTGAAAGCCTACCAGCTTAGACAAATTCAAGAGTCTTGGAAGTTAAGGCGAACTGAAACAGTTGTATTCTCTGACTTTATCCATAACTACCCAAGTAACAAAACCTTGAGTACACGTCTAAAAACTCGGTTTAAACATGCTGGCGTTCCTAACATTGGCTTTCACGGTTTCCGTCATACACACGCTACAATCATGCTATACGCTGACATAGAGGCGAAAGATTTACAGTATAGGCTAGGCCACTCTAATATCTCAATGACCTTGAATACTTATGTCCATGCTACCAAAGAGGGAGCAAAAAAAGCCGTCTCAATCTTTGAGGCAGCCATCAGCAATTTATAAATAATAAGGGTGCCCCATTTTTGGGCTACCCTATTACTATACCTAAAATTAGTTAAGGGTAACTAAAAGGGTAGTAAAAACAAAAAAAGCACTCTAGGATAGAGGCCTAAAGTGCTTCGTTTCAAGGCTTTACAGCCAATCTTATTCAATAAAATATTACAACATTTTGTTGTAGAATTCAACGACAAGTGCTTCGTTGATTTCTGGGTTGATTTCGTCGCGTTCTGGCAAGCGAGTCAATGAACCTTCCAATTTTTCAGCGTCGAATGATACGAATGCTGGACGTCCAAGAGTAGCTTCTACTGCTTCAAGGATTGCTGGAACTTTCAATGATTTCTCACGAACTGAGATCACTTGACCTGGAGTTACACGGTATGATGGGATATCAACGCGTTTTCCGTCAACAAGGATGTGACCGTGGTTTACGAATTGACGAGCTTGACGACGAGTAGTCGCAAGACCAAGACGGTAAACTACGTTATCCAAACGACGTTCCAAAAGAAGCATGAAGTTGAAACCAAGGATTCCACCTTTGATTTTTGTAGCTTGTACGAACAAGTTACGGAATTGTTTTTCACCTACACCGTAAGTGAAACGAAGTTTTTGTTTTTCAGCCAATTGCAAACCGTATTCTGACAATTTAGAACGGTTGTTTGGTCCGTGTTGTCCTGGTACGTAGTTACGACGTGCCAATTCTTTACCTGTACCTGTAAGTGAAAGGCCAAGGCGACGAGCTTGTTTCCAAGATGGTCCTGTATAACGTGACATGTGAATGTCCTCCTGATATAAATAATATTTCGGTGGAAATAGTCACTTAGAAAGCCCTGATTCGTGCAGATGCCCTTCGCCTAAACAGCCAAGGTTACTTTGTCATAAGACACCTGTTGACGAGCTTCATACTTTCCTGCTGCTATTTCACACAAGGGCTATTGTACCATGAAAAGCTAGATTTGTAAAGGGATTTTACAGCTTTATTTCAAATTGAGGCTGAATGTAAACTTGCTTCCTAAGCCATATTGACTTTCTGCTGTGATTTCGCCACCAAGCTGATGGGCTAGTTCTCGTGCGATCGCAAGACCTAAGCCATGCCCACCCGTCTTCATATTGCGCGAAGTTTCTACACGATAAAGTCGTTTAAAGATCTTTTCCAAATCTTCAGGAAGGATCCCCTGACCCTCGTCTTTCACACTGATTGTCAGCTCTTGTTCTGTTAATTGGGCAAGAACCTCGATTCTGGTTCCTGGTTCTGAATATTTAAAGGCATTGTTTAACAAATTGACCAAAATGCGAGAAAGTTTGTCAGAATGGCTCTTGATTTTCGCCGACTCAGGTGACACTTGAATGTAAACATCCCGCTCCTCTTGTTCAATCTGGAGTTGAAATTCACTCATTGACTCAATCAGCAATTGATCTAAAAATACCTCTTCGACTTCTTCATCAGCAGTATCTTGAGGTTGTGTGTTAAGAGTCAAAACATCCAATTCCTCCACTAGCTTGTTTAGACGCTCAGTTTGCCGACCAATCGTGGCTAAGTAGTGGAGCCGCTCCTCTTCCTTGATCACTCCATCTAGAATTCCCTCCACAGTAACCTGAATGGAGGTAATGGGAGTTTTAATATCGTGAGAGAGCTGCGCAATCATCATTCTCTTTTCTTGCTCGCTCTCATCAAGTGATTGAAAGGTGGCTTGCAAATTGTGGGACATGTCATTAAAAGCCTGGCCCAGCTCTTGAAATTCTAATGGGCCTTTGGTTTCAATTTCTGTGCTGAAATCCTTGCTTGCTATATCCTGAGCTTGTTTTTTCAAATGTTTCAGAGAAGAGAACACAGGCGACAAAAGAAAGATGCTCACTGCAGCGCCAATGAAACTAGCAATCAAGGTCATTCCAACGAGAAAGTAAACTTCACTTTTCTCAATCAACATTCGTTGGACTGCCCAGAAAACGACCAAAATCGTTAGTAGAGTCGACACTAGATACCCCACTAAAATATAGTTTTTTAATTTCATTTTCTACCTCTTGGTTTTTCCATCTTATAGCCCAAACCCCAGACAGTTTTGATAGCAGGAGCATTTGAATTTGTATACTTGGTCAACTCTTGCCTCAAAGCATGGATATGAACATTGAGTGTATTGGTATCATCCACATAGTCCTCTTGCCATACCTTCTCGTAAAGTTCCGTCTTTGAAAAGACTCTCTCAGGATTGCTGGCTAATACCCATAGAAGTTCAAAGGATTTCACGGTCAATTCCAAAGGTTGATCCCCTATGCGAACCTCATGAGTCACATGGTTGATTACCAAGTCACCAAACTCGATCTGTTCTGTCTCTCTTCCACGGCTAAGGCGACGCAAGATATTATTTACTCTTAAAACCAATTCGCGTGGGCTAAAGGGTTTGACTATAAAATCATCTGCCCCCAAACTTAATCCATAAATCTTATCCTGTTCGCTTGTCTTAGCAGTTGTAAAGAGGAAGGGTTGATCCGGAGCGATATACTGAACTTCACTGATAAAATCATAACCGTCCATATTGGGCATCATGATATCTGTGATAATGAGGTCGATAGATTTTTTTCTGAAAAGCTCTAATCCCTCCTTGCCATCATGGGCGACCAAAACATCGTAACCTGCCTGTATAAGATAGCGGTTTTGAATATCTAGAATATCTATCTCATCATCAACCAGCAAAATTGTCTTTTTCATCTGCCACTCCTTTGATAAAAACAGTGTTATACTTGCTTTAGTATAACACTATTTTCCCTAATGTTTAAGTGATTTGAATCTTAATCTTCTCGTTTGGTTGTCAAACCCAAAAGTCCAACAAGACCTGCCAAGGCTAGACCAAAGATACCAAGGCCAGCTGTAGCCGTTTTAGCTTCCCCAGTATTTGGTAGCATCGCTTTATCATCTTTTTTCATCATATTAGCCATTGGGCTAGAAGCTGGTTGATCGACCTCCATATCTGACATATGGTGATTTGTATCCATCATACCCTCAGTCGTACCTGTAGAGCCTGCTTCAGAAGGCTTCGTATTCATCTGATCTGGTTGAGATGGCATTGTCGCCATTTCTTTTCCACGAAGCTGAATCGTTACTTGACGAGTAGCAATCAGATTGGTCAAATCAGGTTTGCCATCTTTAGAACCATAGACTTTAACAGTAGCTAGGTATGTATGTGTTCCGTTAGCTCGAAGTTGATCCAGCAAGGCCTGACCATCTTTGCCAACCGTATTGCCATTCAAATCCACTTCGTAGAAATATTGGCCTTTAGCCAAGCCTTCAAGTGGCAATAGGGCAGGATTTTTAGCTGTTCCGTTGTCTGACCATGGAGCTTTGTCTGAAGCTTTTAACAAGAGGCGAGTCAACATACCATCTCCACCAAAAGCTTCGTACGGAATAACTTGGTTGACACCGGCCAAGAAAGGTCCAGGAACCTTAGCCTTATCAAGGTAGCTAGCTGGAACATCAATCATGTCTTTGACATTGTTAACAACAGACTCTTTAACCTGATTTGGTGTGGTTAAGCCATTCAAATTAACAGTCAAATCTTTAGTCGCTACTAGATTAGTTAAGTCAGGTTTGCCATCTTTTGCACCGTACACTTTGATGGTTGCCTTATAACTTTGCGTACCATTTTGTTTCAAAAGGTCAAGAAGCTCTTTATCTGATTTACCTTGAGTCCCTGCTAAATCCACTTCGTAGAAATATTGGCCTTTAGCCAAGCCTTCAAGTGGCAATAGAGCGGAATTTTTAGCCGTTCCGTTGTCTGACCATGGGGCTTTGTCTGAAGCTTTTAACAAGAGGCGAGTCAACATACCATCTCCACCAAAAGCTTCATATGGAATAACTTGATTGACACCAGCTGTAAATGGACCTGGGAAATTAGCTCTATCCAAGTAAGAAGCTGGGACATCTACTGTATCTTTGGTGTTGTCAGCCACACCTTTTTGCACTTCAGCTGGAGTGGTCAAGCCATTCAAGTTGACATTTAGATCCTTAGTCGCTACCAGATTAGTTAAGTCAGGCTTGCCGTCTTTTGCACCGTACACTTTGATGGTTGCCTTATAGCTTTGTGTACCATTTTGTTTCAAGAGGTCAAGCAGCTCTTTATCTGATTTTCCTTGGGTGCCTGCTAAATCCACTTCGTAGAAGTAAAGGCCTTTGTCCAATTTCTCTACTGGTGGGAGAGCTGGATTTTTAGCTGTTCCGTTGTCGGACCATGGAGCCTTATCAGAGGCTTTCAAGATAAGGCGAGTTAACATGCCGTCGCCACCAAAGGCTTCGTATGGGATGACTTGGTTGACACCAGCTGTAAATGGACCTGGGAAGTTGGCTTTGTCAAGGTAGCTAGCTGGGACATCTACTGTGTCTTTGGTGTTATCAACCACACCTTTTTGCACTTCAGCTGGAGTTGTTGCTGGTTTCGCTTCACTGGCTTCACGATCTTGCCCAGAAACTGTAGACGCAGGACTTTCCACAGGTTTAGCTGCATCTTCTTTTTGTTTCTTAGAGTCAGGTTGTGCTTGCACTTCTTCTTTTGGTGCTACTACAGGCTCTTTAGCAGTTCCGTCCGCTTTTTCTGAAGAGCTTGTCGTATCCACACTTGCTTTAGGTGTTGGAACAGACTGTTCTGAAGGAAGAGCTACATCGACTGTTTTTTTGAGAACCTCTGCTGGTAAGTCGCTCTTTTCACTCACCGAAGCAGCGTCTGGTACGACTTGGGCAGGAGTCGGATTGACGACATCAGCACGTGCAGAACTTGGTTGACCAACTAGGACAAAGAAGCCACTGGCCACAACAACTGAGGCAACACCGACACTAAGACGGCGAATTGACCAACGAGTATATCTCTGATTTGGATTGAATTTCATAGGATTCTCCTTAGAGTTTTCTTTTTTTGATGACTCTAGTATAATCTCCTAAAATTAAAAAGGATTAAGAAAAAGTTAAAATTTTTCTTAAATCCCTCTTATAAAATACTTATATTGATTCATTAATCATTGGGGAAGAAAACAGCCCTTCCTCTCCTACTCACTAAGCTCTGTTAGAGTATCCAAATGTTGGTTATTAATCACCGCCATGATATAGGCGCCTGACCGTAAAAGGTCATCGGGACCGAATTGAACATCTAGAGGAGCATTTTCATAGTCACGAAATCCAAGTACATTGAGATTGTATCGCCCACGTAAATCTAGCTGGCTAAGGCTTTTCCCCGCCCAAGATTGGGGGATTCTCATCTCGACAATTGAAACATTCTTGTCCAACTGAAAGACATCTACGCTGTTATGAAAGAGAATTCTCTGCGCTAACGAACGTCCCATTTCAAATTCCGGTGAGATGACCGAGTCCGCACCAATTTTCTCCAGTACCTTTTTAGCCATATGACTTTTTACCTTGGCAATGACGGTCGGCACCCCTAGACTTTTACAGTGCATGACTGCAAGAACACTGGATTCTAGATTTTCCCCCGTTGCGACAACCACGGTATCGCAAGTGTCAATTCCAGCTGATAGAAGGAGTTCTTCATCCGTGATATCCCCAACTACTCCACGCGCCAGCACGGGTTCAAATTGATTAATGCGCTCCTCGTGGTCATCAATAGCAATGATATTCATATGATGCTTGGCAAGAGCAGCCAAAACACTGCTCCCAAAAATTCCCAAGCCTAAAATTCCAATCGTCCGATCTGACATCGTTCTTCCTTTCTTATCCAATGGTGATATCTGCTTTCATATAGTGAATCAAATCTTTCTTGTCTGGCTGGTATTCCGCTACACTGACCAATAGTGTCAAGGGACCAATACGGCCGATAAACATCAACAACATCACGATGCTGAGAGCTAACTTGCCTAACTCCGGCGTTAAATTTGCCGTCACTCCAACTGTCGCAAGGGCTGAAATGGTCTCAAACATGAGGTAGATAAAGCGCGGATTTCCCTCTGCTGTTATCCCTAACAGGATCAAGCCCAGCAAGAATGTTAGCAAGAAGATAATAAAGACACTAAAAGATTTTTGCACGGTTCGAGGTTCAATAGTTCTCCGAGCCACATTGGCATGAGGTAAGCCCAATAGTTCGCTACGAGCGAAGGCTAACAAGACAAAGAAGGTCGTAATCTTGAGTCCCCCTGCTGTCCCTCCAGGCGCCCCACCCAGAAACATCTGCAAGATGTAGATCAGCAAGGTGACCGGTCGAGCCTGGGTGTAATCAATAGAAGCAAAGCCTGCTGTCCTCATACTGACAGTCTGGAAAAAGCTAACCAGCAGTTTCTCTGGGACGCTGAGATTCCCAATCGTCCCTGAATTGTTCCACTCGATGAACAAAGTCGATACGGTTCCAAAGAGCAGAATTCCCGCCGTTAAAAAGAGAACCAGCTTAGTATGAAAGCGAAGACGGCGTTTTTTCTTTTTCCCAAACTGGGTCGCTAGGTCAAACCAGACCATAAATCCTAGACCACCCGTTATAATCAATCCTGCAATCACTAGATTGATCAAAGGGTCCGTCTGAAAGACTGCCAAACTCGTACTTCCAAAATTATCAAATCCAGCATTGCAGAAAGCTGAAATAGCCAAAAAGATAGAGGTTAAAATCCCTCGCCCCCATCCAAATTCAGGAATGAAGCGGAAACTCAGTAGAAAGGCACCGAGCCCTTCTACCAGAAAAGTCGTCAAAAAGATCGAGCGGATGAAGTCCTTTAAGGACTGGGTTTCCCCATAACTAAAACTTTCTTGAATAGTCTCACGGCTACGAAGACTGAGCTTTTGTTTCCCTTGGATATAAAAGATTCCAATAAAGGTCATAAGCCCCAAACCACCGATCTGGATTAAGAGCATACAGATCAATTGACCCCAGATATTATAAGTAGAGGCCACCGGCTGGGTAAAGAGCCCTGTCACACAGACCATGGACACTGTCGTAAAGAGATGGTCAAAGTAGGTTGCTTGTGACGTTGTTGCTTGAACCAAAGGGAGGCTTAAAAGGAGCGAGCCCAAGAAGATAACTAAGGCAAAACTTAAAAAGATGCGACGGGCTGGTGATAATCGAACCAGCGTCGTCTTGATTTTTTCCAAAAAAGATTTGAATAACATAGCTACATTGTACCATAAAAACAGTAAGAGCACTCACATGTGGTGCACAATAGCAAAACAGAGTTCGAGCGCCTTATCAAAAGCTTCCGAGCCCCAGTCACGACTGTCGTAGTTATCTAGATCCACCAAGGAATCTGCGGTAAAGAGCAGTTCTCCCCAGACAACCCCACGTAGTTGAGCTACTGCCGCAAGAGCAGAGCACTCCATCTCCACAACAGCACAGCCTTCTTCCTTACGATAGGCAACCTTTTCAGCTGTCTCTCGGTAAAAACCATCTGTCGTCCAGGTCATAACTTCCTCATAGGGAATGCCTCTTTGCTCAAAGACTTGCTCAATGGCAGAAACAGCCTCAATCTGCATCTCCATATAACGAGAAGGTGCTACATAATGGTAGCTAGTCCCCTCATCTCGCAGAGCCCGAACAGGGACGAGAAAGGCATTTTCCTCTATATCGGCTAGGACGCCACAGGTTCCAGTGGATATGATTTGCTCCACACCATAGCCAATCAACCAATCCATAAACTGGGCCGCTGGGGCAGACCCCACGGGCGCCTGGGCCAGACAAATCTTCTCACCCTTGTAGTTGATGACGTACACTGGATAAGTTTTAGTGGCAGAAACGAACTCACCAACACAGTCCGCCCCTACTTCCTGAGCATAACGGTCAATCTCCTCCTCCAAAAATGCATAGATACACTTCTTTGGCAAATTTAAGTCTAAACCCTCATGTGTTGGCATAAGGACCGCCTGGGGATTGTCATCAAACTCCAAAATGGGAATCGCATGTTTCTGAATCATAGCCCACCTCCTCTAATTTTGTACTATTGTATCAAAAGCTGACGAAGTGTCAAGGAGGAAGCTAATGCACTGAGAGTAAAAACAATACAATCGCAACTTTTTGACAGATACTCTTCTTAATGGTACCATGGACTTGCTTAAAAGTTCGATGAAATAAGCATATAAGAGAACACCACCTGTTGTGTACCGCACCCTAAAAGTTAGATTTTTTCTGTCTAACTTTTGGGGTGCAGTACATTAATGTGGGAGGTCTATTTTAGTTATAAGCTCTGCTACATTTTCACCAAGCTCTAATCCAAGCTGAATATACTCCTGTGGGTGATTATATCTGCGAGGTCATCCAGGAGCAACACCGCGATATGCTCATCCGGATGCAAGTTCAGATATAGGGATAAAAACGTCTAGACGTAATCAATCTAATTAATTTTCAAATAATAGTTCAGCAACCAACCTCAGAAATTTTCAGACAAGTCCTTTATCCTAACATATTCTAGAAAGCAACTATCATAAGGATTATCTGGATTAAGAAGCGTCCTTCTAATAAGTCCAACAAGATAGCCGCCATCTTCACCTTAAGTATATTTTGAGATTCTCAAAAATGATAGAAACAATTTCCTAAAAGTAGAAAATAGAATAATAAAAAAGTAGCCCTTAAGCACATTTGATAGCTACTTTTTATTGTTCAGGCAGAATTATTTCGTTACTCAATCAAATGATTCTTAAATTTCTCCACCAATTCCCTTGAATTTTTCAACAAAACGACTGATCTTTTGGAAAACAGTTTGTTTTTTTGTACGATATTGTGGATTTAGTGGGCTCATTTTCGGCAGAGCTTCATTCAAATCATTCCCATTTTCACTAGCATACTCACGCTTCAACGAAGCTTGTATGTAGCGCTTAGCACTTTGTTCATTTAATCCCTCAATCTGTATCAACTCATCCGCTTCCCTTTTCTGCTCACCTTGCGCAAAAATAAAGAACTGTTCAATGATATCTGATTTATCAGCAAAACTATCTAAATCAAAGTCATGGATGAAAGCGACTATCAAATCTTCCTTAGCTCGATTGCCAAGACTTGCTCGAATCGTCCGAGTAATTTCCGAAACAAGTTCATCCTTATCTGAAACCTTTTTATTAGTCTCAAAAATCAGCTCTAAGATATAGTCTAGATTGATTTCCTGGGATTTTAGTAATTCAACTTCAAAAACAATCGAATCCCAATCAACTTTAGATTCGTTATCTTCCCGATTACGGCGTTCATTCTCATACCATGACTTAATGTCATTATAGGTTGAACGGTAGTCTTGAATTTCCCTAGTACTTGGGATGTCTAACCTAGATAACTCCTCCAAAGTTTCATCGTCCACATGGAAACGTTCCTTGAAGGCCTCTACAGCCTTATCATCTAAGATATCAAGTTCTTGTAAAGCTCGTAGACTCATGAAATCATCGTAGTTTTGTAAGATATTATCTAAACGAAGAAATTGACCAAACAACGAGACAAATTCTTTCTTATCACGCTCTTTAATGATAGCTTGCGGGTCCGGAAATTTTTCTTGTAACTCTTGAACAACGTCCATATAACCCTTTTGCTCTTCACCGGCCTCCGTAAAGCCTGTCATATACTCTTGATAAGAACGTTCGAGCAAGACTTCTGCTGTCTCAGTCTTTCCAAATAGCTTAATAGCATCAGTTGTAGCCTTCTCTAAATCCCGGAAGGTTACAATATTCCCAAATGACTTGGTAGCATCATAAATTCGATTGGTGCGTGAAAAAGCTTGGATTAAACCGTGATATCTCAGATTCTTATCCACAAAAAGAGTGTTTAAAGTTGGTGCATCAAAGCCAGTCAGGAACATCCCAACTACAATTAAGAGATCCACTTCCCGATTTTTGACACGTTTAGCCAAATCACGATAGTAATTCTGAAAATCATTGCCATTAATAGTAAAATTAGTGCCAAACAACTGATTATAATCATCTATACAACTACTCAAAAATTCTTTACTACTAATATCCGCTAAATCTGCCGGTGAAAAGCTCTCATCATCAATTTCACCAATAGCCACCTGAGACTCATTCGCAGCATAGGAAAAGATAGTCGCAATCTTCAATGGTTTTTCAGAATCTTTTTGCTGATTTTGCAACTCTTGATAGTAGGCTTTTGCTGCATCAACACTTGAAACAGCAAACATAGCATTGAAACCTTTACCAGTTAATCGATGCGTTTTTTGATCAAAATGATCTAAGACATACCTGGATATTTCAGCGATTCGAGTCGGATGAAGCAGTGCTTTTTTATTTTCAGCTGCAGATAACTTGGTCAAATCCTGCTCGCTTTCAATTGACTTAAACTTCGGACGAACGTCGTTATAATCCACCATAAACTTCAAGACTTTTTGATCTCGAATCGCATCAGTTAGCACATAAGCATGTAACTCACGACCGAAAACAGATGCCGTTGTCTCGGAACCAAGCGCATTCTCTACCTTAATCGGTGTACCCGTAAAACCAAACTGGCAATATTTCTTAAATTTCTGTCTAAGACGCTTTTGCGCTTCACCAAACTGAGAACGATGACATTCATCAAAAATGAAAACCACTTGCTTTTGATAAATTTCATGATGGCTCTCACTGCTCATAAAATTGTTAAGCTTCTGAATGGTCGTCACGACAATTTTATTATCATCCTTCTCGATATTGCGTTTGAGACCTGCAGTGCTATTTGAACCGTTGACTGAGTCAGGTGAAAATCGCTGGTACTCCTTCATCGTCTGATAATCCAAGTCCTTGCGGTCCACCACAAAAAAAACCTTATCCACTTCTTCCATCTCAGTAGCAAGTCTAGCAGCTTTAAAACTTGTCAAGGTCTTCCCTGAACCGGTAGTATGCCAAATATAACCACCTGTATCAGGACCGCTTTTGATTTTTGAAGCAATAGCTGAACGTATCTTCCAGATTATTCTCTCAGTTGCCGCAATCTGATAAGGACGCATGATGAGAAGAGTGTCATTAGTATCAAAGACAGAATAATTTATCAAGACATTTAACAAGGTCTGTTGACTTAAGAAAGTTGCTGTGAAGTCCTTCAAGTCCTTAATAGGATTATTATTTTTCAAAGCCCAGTTCATGGTGAACTCATAAGAATTTTTATCTCGCTTGGTCGTATTAGCAAAATACCGAGTATCCGTTCCGTTTGAGATGATAAAAATCTGAAGGTACTTAAAGAGAGAATTCTCCTCATTGAAACTCTCTTTACTATATCTATGCACCTGATTAAAGGCCTCTCGAATCGCAACTCCTCGCTTTTTGAGCTCAATTTGTACCAGAGGCAATCCATTTACCAACAAGGTCACATCATATCGATTGCTACTGGTGCCAACTTGCTTCATTTGATTAATGACTTGCAGTTTGTTTCGACTAATATTTTTCTTATCCCATAGATAGATATTCTGGATATGCCCATCATCAAAGATAAAATCATAAATATAGTTGTCATGAAGTTTTCTGGTACGATCAATCAAACTGTCACTGGGTTTATTGAGGTACTCATCCAAGAAGCGCAGCCACTCAGCATCTGTAAAAACCACATTATTCAGAACTTCCATCTGGGTCTTGAGATTAGCCAAAAGCGCCTCTGGGGTCGTCAAATAAGTAAGATACTCGTATCCTTGCTGGCGCAAGTCAGCAATCAGCTCCTTCTCCAAGTCTGCCTCGGTCTGATACTGACTAGGCTGTTCTAGCTTGGTATACTTTTCTAAAATGATAAAATTATCTGACTCAACAATGGCTGTAGTCAATGTGCTTTCAGACATAATTACTCCTTATAATTGCAAGTGCTCTCTAAATGCTGTAACAGGTTTTTTAAAAGCGCAGTTTCTGGGAGGGTTACTAGTTCATCTTCCTCGGTTGATACTTTAGAATGACTAGAAATATTTAATATCCTTGACTCATAGTTGCTAAAACTTCCTTCATTATCAAGTGGCAATAAATCCTGCCATTTTTGATAACCCAGGAAAGTTGCTGTTTTCTCGTAAAGATTTCTTAAAAAATTAAAATGATATTTATAAACCAAATTGTCTTCTATAGCTTTATGTAATGATTTTCTTAAAAAATTATGATAAGCAAAAGGAGAGTCATCCGGTTGAGGTATCAGCTCATATGCCCCATCTTCTAATTTTTCAAATCTAAATCTACTACTATCAGGAACCTTTCGGGTGTCAATATAGGTTCCATACTTTCCAGTTTCTTCGTCAATAGCTCTCTTACTATATCTCTCATTCCTTTTAATATTTTTTAACTCATTATATAAGACGTTATAGAATAAAGGATTGTGAGTTGTTATTATAAATTTAAGTTCAGACTTACTCATTCTAATTAACTTACCTAAATTTGATGCAACTTCTATCAAGTGGTTTTCATCTAATGATGAAACCGGGTCATCAATAAATACATACTCTAAATCATCAAACTCTCTAGTACTACGTTCATCAGGTTCTGGTATATCAAGCTCACTAATAACTAGCTCTAGCAATGTATAAAAAATAGACCAAATAAAATTGCTCTCTTCACCTTTGGATAACTTAATTTGTTCGTTTAGTCTATCCTCACCATCACCACTTTGAATAGTGAAAAGAATATGACCATCTGACAAAAGAAATGAAGGTGTCATTTTATCATTTGCATAATGCTGAAAATGCGAAATAATATTCTGATCCTGTCCCTGCTCTTGAATAATCCAAGATATAAAAGAATTTGGTTGAATCTTCAGTTTAAAATCTTGATTGCTGTCAAGATCATTATCCCAATAGAATAAGTCCTCAGTAAAAGCATTATAATAAAGAATCTTATCTCTCGTAAGACCGCCTTCTTCAGCTTGAACCAACTTAGCAAATTCTTTAGAGAGCCTAGTCTTACCCGTCCCATTAAAGGCGTAGATCAGCTGAACTTTTTTGTCTGAATCTTTTAACTCTTGTGCAATATCACTTAGCGCTTTTGCCATATCCCTTTCCTATTCTTTTCTATAAATCAAAATTAAGCAATTGTTCCCGCCAGTATTCATACTGCTTCTGTCTCTGTTCTATCTCTTTAGGAAGGCCCTCCGAAAGAGAGTTGGTTAAGGTATCAAACTTATCCAAAATAGACACTATCTGTGACTGTATAGATAAAGGCGGTAAAACAATAACTAACTGTCTAACAATATCTGCATTTAGATTTTGAACTGTTCCATTAGATGCATTCTTCCTCATCATGTATTGCATAGTATCTGTTAATAGATAATGATACAGATAATCAGGTAAACATACATCCTCAAAACCATTCATTGATAGCCAACCATCATGAATACAACCGTCAATATTTAAAATGTAAGGCCGACCAAAACTCATAGAATTTGACATTATAAAATCACCTTTATATACCAAACGAGACTTCTCACTTCCAGCTTGAGTAATTCTCTCTTTTGTTTTTGAAATATATTTTGATTCTTTTTCAACATCACCAATCTTTATCCAAGGTACACCTTGCTCAGATTCAGTAATAAATTTTGAAATTGGTCTTGGAGAAGCACCACGAACAATCTTAGCCATTGCTCCAAACTCCACCCGAATTGGACCAAATACCCAATTTAAGAGCCTAATGATGTCTTGTCTGTACTGTCAGTGTACACGCCTTCGGCGGTGAATGTCAAGAGTTTTTCTCTAAAATATTCATACTGTTTTTGACGTAGTTCAATCTCCTTGGGAAGTCCGATGTTTAGGTCATTACAAACCATGTCGAAATTGTCTAGAACTTGAACAATACGAGATTGAATTTCAAGGGAAGGGACTGGGATTTTGTACCTCTTTACCAAAGCATCAGTAATTGCTGGATAACTTGCCCCACTCTGATTTTCCTCCAAGTATTTATAAAAATCACTTGATGAAAATATATGATATACGTAGTTAGGTAAAACCTGACCATTTGTTCTAAAAACATAAAATCCTGTACTACAAATCTGGTCATTGTAGTCATCTGTAATTTTAGTAAAACGTTTCAAAGTTGGCCTTGTCGTCCCTAAGATAATATCATCTGACTTGACAATCTTTTGAGCTCGACTTGGAGCAGTCAATTTAGTTATTGACATAGTCTCAATAATCTTATTAGAAACTCTATCTACTGATGATAAATCTATATATTTAAATTTTTCATCATCTCCAATTTTATTCCAAGAAATATTACTTGTTTTTTCAGAAACTGCAGCAAGCGTCTTCCACTCAACCTGATAAACCTCGTCTTCAAATGACAAGAGTTTATCTCTATAAAAAGAATATTGCTTTTTACGTGAGGTCAATTCTGAGGTCAATTCTGAGGTCAATTCTGTAACATAATCAGTGAATTTGTCAAGTATTTGCACGATTTTTTCTTGAATTTCTAGAGGAGGGATGGGGAGTAATAGTTTGGACAATTTGTCAGCTTTTAACGCGGGTATCCCCGCTCCATGTTGAAAATCCATAAGATATTTCTGATTCATTTTTACAAAATGATATACAAATCTATTATTCACTCGAGTCTCATCAGGAAGTATATAATAACAATGTGCATTAGCCCAAAATTTGGTATCGACAAAATTAACAAAACCTGCAGAAGCTCCACCTTGACTTACAATGATTGTATTAGCTTCCACGTTGTAATCATTAGTTCTTCCTGAATAAGTTTGTCCACCATTATACGCAGGATATAATCCATCTTCTGTCAATAAATTTTTATTTAGTTGCTTACCTTTCTTAACAGAACAAACTTCCCCCAACTCTTTCCACTCAACGGGACAGTTCTGGATTTCTTCTAGGATGTTCATCACTTACCTCCTTCCTTGGCTAGATTTTCAATGCTTTTGATTTCCTTGAGGTAATCTTTTTCAACTTGACTGAGGGTTTTGGCTTGGTAGCTCTTATATTCCTTATCTACCTTCTGCTTCATCTGTTCACGAGAGATAGAACCACTGTTAGCTAGCAAGTCTTCCCCAGTAGCCTGAAGGATACGATCCACATGCGTCACCCAGTCCACCATAGTCATGACTTCCTCTCGCTCTGCCTGTCTTTCAGCAAAGTCTAGATATCCTGATACAAGCTGGTTAAGCCCACGGAGTTCCTTTTCTGTCAGATAGTTCTTGGCAACTTTTGCTTCGGATAAAGTAGGAAGGTCGCCCTTAAAAGTGGTTAAGCCCATAAACTCCTTTTCACTATCAACACGGTTATAAATGAGTTCACTCGCAGTATTGTGGTGAATGGCATAATGCATCTTGTTTTGAACCGTCGCAAAGAATTTCTTTGCCTCCGGTGAGTTTGCATTGTAATCACTTGATGTCGCAAAAAGATCTAAAACCTGACGGTAAAAGACTTTTTCACTTGAGCGAATGTCTCGGATTCTTTCCAAGAGTTCTTTAAAGTAGGAGCCTCCACCCAAGTTTTTCAAGCGCTCATCATCCATAGCAAAGCCCTTAATCAGATACTCTTTTAAGACTGTCGAAGCATAGTGTCTGAACTGGATTCCACGAGGGGAGCGCACACGATAACCAATCGCTAAAATCATATCGAGATTATAGTAGGCGACTTTTTTTGACTGAGTTTTACCAGCTATTGCACCGTGACGAGTGGTTGTCAACTGATAGTTGACAACCACTGCTTCATCCAACTCACCATCTTCAAAAATCGTCTTGATATGTTTACTAATGTTTTGCTTGGAAGTTTGAAAGAGCTCAGCAAGTTCTTGTTGGGTCAGCCAGACCGTTCCATTATCCAAGTGGAGTTCAATAGCGGACTCTCCGTCATCAGTTCTATAGAGAATCACATCATTTGCCATGGCTCAATTCCTCTACAATCTTATCTATCTCTGCACGCAAGTGGTCAATCTTGGCAACAGTCTCAGCGATTTCTTTATTGAGTACATCAATATCAATCTTCTCACGTGTATCTTCTTTTTCTACATAAGTGGACACTGAAAGATTATAATCTGCTTCTGCTACTTTTTCTTGTGCCACCATACAAGAAAAGTAATCTTCATTTTCTTTCTTTTCAACACTGTCTAAGATTTTTTCGATATTCTCTTCTGTCAAGACATTATTATTAGTTTCTTTCTTAAACTGCTTACTTGCATCAACAAAGAGGATATCCGTCGTTGGCTTATTCTTTGCCAAAATAAGAATACAGGTCGCAATGGAGGTCCCAAAAAAGAGATTGTCTGGTAGCTGAATAACCGCTTCAACAAAGTTATTGTCTACTAGATATTGGCGGATCTTTTGCTCAGCACCTCCACGATAGAAAATACCTGGGAAAGTTACGATTGCAGCTCGCCCCTTATTTGACAAGTATGACAAGCTATGCAGAATAAAAGCAAAATCAGCCTTAGATTTAGGCGCCAATACACCCGCAGGTGCAAAGCGATCATCATTGATAAGCGTTGGATCATCGCTTCCTATCCATTTGATAGAGTATGGTGGATTTGACACAATAGCATCAAAAGGCTTATCGTTTACATGCTTAGGATCAAGTAAGGTATTGCCACGCTCAATGCTAAACTTATCATAATTGATATTGTGTAAAAACATATTCATCCGAGCTAGGTTATAGGTGGTCATATTAATTTCCTGACCATAAAATCCATCTTCAATTATGTGCTCATTAAACTGCTTTTTAGCTTGCAGAAGCAACGAACCCGAACCACAGGCAGGATCGTAAATTTTATTGATTTTATTTTTTTCATTCTTGCCCAGCATAACAATCCGCGCCAAGAGTCTCGATACACTTTGCGGTGTAAAAAATTCTCCACCAGATTTCCCAGCGTTAGAAGCATAATTAGAGATTAGATACTCATAAGCATCCCCAAAGAGATCAATATGGTTATCTTCAAAGTTTCCAAAATCAAGACTTGCGATTCCTTCAAGAATCAGAGCCAAGCGCTGATTCCTCTCCGGAACCGTACTACCTAACTTGTTACTTCTGGTATCTACATCATCAAAAAGACCCTTAATGTCATGTTCACTCGCATAACCAATCGCACTAGACTCAATATCATCAAAGATATCTTTTAAATCTGTATTTAAGTGCTCATTTTGACGAGCAGTTTTGACAACATTGGAAAACAACTGCGAAGGCATAATAAAATAACCTTTGGTTTTAATGGCATCATCTCGAACTTCAGGTGTAATTAAATCTTCAGAAATCTCTTCATAGTTAATTGATTCATCGCCACCTTCGATATAGGTTTTGAAATTTTCACTAATAAAGCGATAAAATAGAATTCCCAAAATATACTGCTTGAAGTCCCAACCATCTACTGCACCACGAACTTCATCAGCAATTTTCCATATCTTTCTATGTAGCTCTTGCCTTTGTACCTGTTCTGACATCATATTTCCTCATTAACTTTTTATTCTTTTTATTATATCATTTTTCTCATTATTTAATTCCGTTAGAGTAAATTTATCAAGAGTTTTTATCAAGCTAACCATCATCTTATTGATTACCAATCAAAAATCTACTTAGGCCTCGACAACAAAATTGAAACGACTAATCATTAGGTAAACTATCTTAAATAGATTTACAAGCATAAAAAAGAACATCCCGAAGGATGTTCCATGTAAATATAGCAACTCTCTCGAATTAACGTTTACTAAATTGTGATGCCTTACGAACTTTCTTAAGACCTGACTTTGGGTGATTTCTTCGCCTTCAACCAAGGACTAAATAAAATGGGCGACTGAACAATTTAGCCTTTGAAAGCTAGGATTATAAAACCACTCGTAACATATCAATCTATCACCCATATAAAAAGATAGCCATTCTAATTGAATGCTATCCTTTTTTGTTTATCCTTGTCCGCCAGGGGCTGGACCTCCACCTTGAGGGCCTCCATTTGGTCCACCGCCTCCAGGCATAGAGTTGACAATTTCCGTTTGTTTTTCGCCGTTGAGATAGATATCTCCACCTGTGTAGGTCGCAGTTCCATCAAAGTCAAAACCTGTTTGACCAGTCATTTTAATGGTTCCGCCTGTGACCGTTATATTGCCGTTTGAGTCGATTGGATCTGTGTCCCCTTGGCCGACTTCTACTGTCAGGTTTCCACCGTTCATAGTGAAGAAGATTTCACTCTGTTGGGCGTTTTTATTAGCTGCGTTGACTCCATCATCTGTCGAATAGATGCTAATGTCCCCACCGTTGATAGTGATTGACTTACCTTCAAGTCCCTCTGTCGAATTCTTGACGTTGTAGGTACCGCTATCAATCACTAGGTTACCAGAAGCGTGAATTCCATCATCTCCTGCTGTGACTGTTATGGTATTGTTAGCCAAATACATATTGCCGACAGTCATATCGTCATCATTGTCGACCTTGACCCCATCTTCCTTGGCATCGATGGTCATGGTCGTACCAGTGATGTTGAGTTCATCATTGACATTAAAGGCATCGCCAACTGCTGTGATGTTATAGGTTCCACCCGTGATGTGGAGGGTGTCGTTAGCCTTGATACCATTGTTTTTCTTGCCATCTACATTGAGAGTTCCTTTCCCGTTGATGGTCAAATCCACCTTAGAAAAGAGAGCTGCGTCAGCCTTTTCATCGCTGTTAGAGCTTGAGTCAGAGAGACTATTGGTGGTTCTCTCTGCTAGAGTTAAGTAGACGTGGCCGGCTGATGTCGCAGATATCGTTGCATTGGTATTGGTCATGGTCGCGCCTTTTAGGACTAGGTGAACATCTGCTGACTTATCTGCCTCGACCTTGATCTGCACTCCGTCAGACTGACCTGAAATCACATAGGTTCCAGATTTTGTGATGGTCACTGTTGATTCAGAGACTGTCACCCCATCTCCAGAGACGTTTGCAGATGAGCCAGATAGCTCAATCTTAGAAGCTGTACTTTCATCATAAGAAGTATCATAGTCCTTCTCTGTAAAATAGGAAGATTGATTTGTCTTTGTTGAAGTTGTTGTTGCACTATTTGTCGTTGCATTGGTATTGGAGGTAGTTGTTGACTGGGCACATGCTGCCAGCAGCACCATTGCCGTTAAACTCGTTGCGAGTAGGGTCCATTTTTTTGATTTCATACCTTTTTCCTCTCCTTCGTATGATATAGCTAGACAGTCTACAGAAGATTCCTGAAACAAAACTAAAACTTTTCTGAAAGTTTCCTTAAATTCAGTTTCGCTCAGTATTCTTTTAAAAGGGCTACTAGAAACAATTTGAGAGTACTAAAATGCATTTAATAGTTTTTAAAAGCAACATCCCTCAGTGCGATGTTTCCTTGACCAAGAAAGCAAAAAAGAAGAAAAATTTATAAGAATTAAACTCATAAAAAGAACAGCCTCGGCTGTTCTTTTTAGTTTTCTTTTACTGGGATTTCCTTAATCACGCGCGCAGGATTGCCACCCAAAACAACATTGTCTCTAAAGGACTTGGTAATCACAGCCCCTGCTCCCGCCACTACGTTATTTCCCAGTGTCACTCCAGGAAGGACAATGACGCCACCTCCAGCCCAGAAATTGTCACCGATGGTGATGGGCTTGCCGTATTCGATCCCTGAATTGCGTTCATGCGGATCTAGTGGATGAAGAGGTGTTAGAAACTGGCAGTTGGGGCCAATCATGGCATTGTTACCGATGCGAATCGGACAAACATCCAGCATGGTCAAGTTCCAATTAGAATAAAAATTTTCCCCTAGATGGATATTGATTCCATAATCAACCACCAGGCGTGGATTGACATAGAGATTTTCCCCAGTTGAACCAAACCAACTTTTGATAATCTCCGCCCCTTTCAAGGGATCTAACTCCTGGTTGAAGTCCGCCTGCTTCTGACGTGCTGTCTGAGCCAAGGCCCGCAACTCGGGATCAAACAGATGATAGGGTTCTCCCGCTATCATTTTCTGGTATTCACTGGTCATCTTATCACCTCGACGCCATCATATCAAAAAGGCTTTGAAAGGTCAAGAATAAGTTGGTCTAGGACTTCTTTCTAGACTCTCGAAACCATTCCCCATCCCAACTCAAAACAACTTGCTTGACAAAAGCTTGACTTCATGGTTTAATATACCCCATAAGGGTATATTTGGAGGTGCCTATGTTTCACTTATTATTTACAAAAATTGACAGTATTTCTACCAGCGAGTTAGAAGCTAAACTCAAGGAACCGATTCAACTACTGGATGTTCGGACGCCTACGGAATTTCACAGAGGTCATATCAAAAATGCCAAGAATGTTCCTTTAACTGAAATCGGTTCTTATACACCTGCGACAAAAGAAACACTTTATGTCATTTGTCATTCTGGTGTGCGAAGCAAACTAGCCGCTAAAAAGCTTAAGAAAAAAGGCTACGATGTCATCAATGTCCGAGGCGGTATGAGTGCTTGGACAGGCAAGGTCATCTAGAAGTATAAAGGAGAAAGTCAATGAAAATTATCATTGTCGGAGGAGTTGCAGGCGGTATGTCAGCAGCAACCCGTCTCAGACGTCTCATGGAAGACGCTGAAATCACTATTTTTGAGAAAGGTCCCTTTGTTTCCTTTGCAAACTGCGGACTTCCTTACTATGTTTCAGGAGAAATTGCAAACCGTGATAGTTTATTGGTCCAAACTCCTGAAAGTCTCAAGGCACGCTTTAATCTCGATGTGCGACCATTTCACGAGGTCATCCAGATTTCGCCAGCAGAACACACTGTGACAGTGCGACACGATGGACAGGAATTCACAGAAAGCTATGACAAGTTGATCCTCTCCCCAGGGGCTAAACCATTTGTTCCTACCATTGAAGGCTTGGCAGAAGCTAAGAACGCCTACACGCTCCGCAATGTTCCCGATCTCGATGAAATCATGGCAGCCTTGGACAATCATCCAAAAGAAGCTGTCGTTATCGGTGCAGGCTTTATCGGGCTTGAAATGGCTGAAAATCTGGCCAAACGTGGATTGCAAGTTACTATCGTTGAGAAAGCACCCCATGTCTTGCCACCATTAGATCAAGAAATGGCAGCCTTTGTCCAAGCAGAATTGCTGGCAAATGGTGTTCGCGTTATCACTTCTCAGTCTGCGACTCGATTTGAAGACCAAGGAAAAGTCATCGTTCTCGAAAACGGTCAAAAGATCACTTCTGACCTCACCATCCTTTCTGTCGGTGTTGAACCTGAAAATGGACTGGCTAAGGCAGCTGGGATTGAACTGGGACTACGTGGCGGTATCTTGGTCGACGAACACTACGAAACCAGTCAAAAAGATATCTTTGCAGTTGGGGATGCCATCGTCGTCAAGCAAGAGATTACAGGCCAAGATGCCCTCATCTCTCTCGCTTCTCCTGCCAATCGTCAAGGACGCCAAGTGGCGGACGTCATAGCAGGACTCGGTCGTACAAACAAGGGCAGCATCGGCACTGCTATCGCTCGTGCCTTTGATATGACAGTCGCTTCGACTGGTCTCAGCGAACGCATCCTTCGCATGAATCAACTCCCTTACAAGGCGCTTCATGTCAGCGGGAAAGACCACGCTGGTTATTATCCAGGCGCTACTGATATGACCTTGAAACTCCTCTTTGACCCAACCAGTGGCAAAATCTACGGTGCCCAAGGAGTTGGGAAGAAAGGTGTTGATAAGCGAATCGATATCCTTGCAACTGTTATCAAGGGAAATCTCACCGTCTTTGACTTACCAGAGTTAGAGTTCACCTATGCGCCACCATTTGGCTCCGCCAAGGATCCCGTCAATATGCTGGGCTACGCAGCCTTGAACCTAATCGAAGGTTTAAGCGACAATATTCAATGGTACCAACTCGAAGACGAACTAGCTAAGGGAAAGAAATTCCTTGATGTACGGACAAGTAGCGAACTTCAAAGTGGTCGACTTAAGGTAGACACTATACACATCCCCCTAAACGAACTACGGGAACGCTTGGACGAACTGGACAAGAACCAAGCCTACATCGTTAGCTGCCACAGCGGTTTGCGCAGCTATATCGCAGAGCGTATCCTCAAACAAGCAGGATTTACCGTCCAAAACCTTGACGGCGCTTATTCCCTATACAAAATGGCTAACCCAGAAGGAGTAGAATATGGTAACTAATATCAGCATGGCTGACTTTTATGAAAAATATCAACATGAAAATCTAGATCTTATTGATGTCCGTGAAGTACATGAATTCCAAGCAGGACATGTACCAGGTGCCAAAAATCTTCCGTTAAGTACCTTGGAGCAAGGCTACAAAGAACTCAAACCTGACCATGAATACCATGTCATCTGTCAAGGTGGCGTGCGTTCCGCCTCTGCCTGTCAATTTCTCAGCGCCCAAGGCCTCACCGTTACCAACGTAGAAGGTGGTATGAATGCTTGGCCAGGCGAAGTAGAATAAGCAAAAGAAGCTGAGCAAAAACTCAATTCCATGAGAAAATGAAGTAAATTGCCCCACAATAAAACGCATAGTATCAAGGTTTTTCAACACCTGATAGTATGCGTTTTTTAATTTTAAAGACTTTTTACTAGCCTCTCTTGATTCACATTAAACTATTCTAATAGTAGATAGACTTTTGCAACTCTCGTCTCAAAAATTAGTTTATTTCCGTTTGATTAGGTACTGAACAGCCTTTTCCAAGCGTTCCTTTTGAGCCTCAGGGTCCTCTAGCGGTTGGTTGATGCAAGCGGTGAGATTTTCGGTAATCATCATCTCAATCACGCGCTCAACACTGGAGCGCACTGCTGTCAACTGAGTAATGATATCTGCGCAGTCACGATCCTCATCGATCATCTTTTGAATCCCACGCAACTGGCCCTCTGAACGTTTCAGGCGTGTTATATACTTTGAGTTTGTCATTGATTTATCCTTGGTCACTTTTTCTTCATTATATCTCGAATACGGTTCTTTGTCAAAATTCTCGCCCATCCAGCTCACGCAGTTCTTTTACCAAAGACTTTTCAAAATGTAAATTAGCCATACGGATAACTTACTGGAGATTCCTAGCTTTACCTTGCTAAACGAATACGGGTCACGATTCCGTCTGAGTCTGTGATTTCCAACTGGCTTGGTGTCAGCCACTTGATTGCTGTATCAACTTCTTGTGCTCGTTGCGCAATCGTTAACAGTTCTTCTTTATGTGCGACTTCAATGACATAGTAGGCTAAACCTAGTAAGCCTTGCTTACGCGAAGCCAGATTTTTTCCTCCCCATTCATTGACTGCTAAATGATGATGGTACTTCCCAGCTGCTATCCAACTGGCACTAGGAATACTAAATTTATCCTCTAGCCCTAACACTTTTTGATAAAACTGACTCGCCGTGCGGCTATCCTTAACCGATAGATGGATATGCCCCATTCTCGTCCCTTCAGCTAGGAGAAAGGGATCTACCTTTTCCCCTAACTCATAAATGTCCTGTGCCGCAAGGGCCTCTGTCACACCGATAATGCGGCCGTCTTCTCGAATATCCCATGAAGACACTGGCTTATCACGGTAGAGTTCAATGCCATTTCCTTCTAAATCCTCCAGATAAAGAGCCTCACTGTATCCATGATCCGCACCTCCGACCAGAGGAATGCGCAAATCACTTAGGTGTTTCAGGACATCAGCCAAGGCTTTTCGTGTCGGCAACAAAATCGCTAGATGGTAGAGCCCATAATGCTCCCTTACTTCCCCAGCTTTTTCTGTCTGAATCAAGTGGACCAAGGCTTTTCTACCAAGTCCCAAAATCGCTTCTGTCTCTGTTTGAGATAAAATCTCCAAACCAATAATCTGGTGATAAAAAGCCGTTTGACTCTTCAAATCCTTGACATTTAAAACCACCTCGGCTAGATAAATGTGGCTCTGGTATGCATAAGTCATAGGGTGTCTCCTTTTTGTTGTAACTTTATAGATTACATCAATTATACACTATTAAGATAAAATGTCAACGAAGGCAACTCAAAGAGTCTGGAACAAAAGTCTAACCTTAAATATAAAAAGCGAACAAAACAAGTTATCTGACACTCAGAATTCTGTCTTGTTCGCTTTTTTGTCTAATCTATCGATTTTAAAAATTGCTAAATTGTCAAATTAAGTTAGACTTTTCAAGTAACTCAGAAAAACTTGGTAGGGTGATTGATAATTCAATGATTTCCTAGGAATTCTATTTCTTTTATCAGCTATAGCTGATAAATAATTTTGAGAAATATTCGTAAAATCCATTTGTTTCGGTAATCCATTTCGTCTTAATAAGCCATTAGAATGTTCATTGAGACCTCGTTGACCAGGACATCCTGGATCCGCAAAGAAAATATCTTTTGATTTAATACTTGTATTCTCTTTTTTAATGTGATATAATTATAACGTAGAGGTGAGATATTTATAACAAATGCTACGGTCACCAATCCTTTCTTACAAGAAAATCTGCCATTAGGCACAAGCCTAAAAATTTTACTGTTCAATGTGAACTATTTCTAACAAAGGAGGAACACATCATGTTTAAATCACAAAAAATAGGGCTCATCATTTCGACACTGATGACTAATCTTTTCATTATTAGCTACGTTTTTCTAGCTACAAACCTCAGTCTTTTGGCTAAAATATTGATTAGCCTTACACCAATTATCGGTAGTGCCATTGGATTTTCTGCCTTCTACTTTAAAGACAGGAAAGAAGAATAAGATGAAACACATCAAAAAATGGTTAATTTGGACTTGGTTACCTGTTATGCTACTACTGTGGCTATTAACCCCGCCAAGTAATTCCCCCTGGATAAAACACACTGTTTTTCTAGTCACGATTACCATGCAAGGACTTATTTTCTGGCTTGTTTCCAAGGCACAATCTCAAGAAGACGAGGAAAAGTATTTTGGACTGACAGAGAAGTTATATGGTATGACCTTATTTACCGCTATGGCCATTTACACTAAAGGTATCTGGATAATCACACCAGCTACTAGTCCTATCTGGCTGAAACACCTTTTTCTAGGTTCTGGCTTGTTTGTCCTCATTCTTTGCTTTCTCTATTTTGCATTAAAAAAAGTTGATGAACAAGCAGACGAGCGTTTCTATATGAACTTGGCAAAGGCAGCCTGCACAACCCTGGTACTGATAGTTCTATCTCTGATAGTGTTGAGCATAGTAACATTTTTCCTTCCCTTCACCCTAAGAACAGGCATGGTTTTGATTTTTACTGCATCCATGATTGTATTTTTTGACCTGTTTTTCCTCATATTTGAAAAGAGGGGGTAGATATGGGAAAAATTCTAACAAACTTAAAAGCCATCCGAGAAGACGCCCGCATGACCCAGCAAGAATTGGCGGATAAGATTGGTGTACGACGGGAAACTATTCTCCACTTGGAGAATAATCGATATAACCCTTCACTTGAAATGGCGCTTAAAATCGCACGTGTCTTTGGCATGTCCGTTGAAGATATTTTCCGCTTAAATGAAGAGGTCTAGTCATGAAAAATCAAATTTGTACCCACTGCGGTGCTAACCAATTTGTCGTAAAAAAACAACTGAAAGGTTATGCAGGATTAGTCAGTGAAGAGGCTAAATTCGTTTCAGGAGGTATTGCCCTCTATCATGAAATTTGTCAAAATTGTGGTACTGTTCATAGAAGTTTTGTGAAGGATGTTGAGAAATTATAAGCGACCCTAATTGTCAAGTCAAGTACAACAAAGTTGTTCCTCTGATTAAATGAGGATCTTTCAAGCTGTTTGAGCTAACTCAAACAGCTTTTTTGCGGACTGATAGCCATGGATTCGTCTAGGTCTTTCATTGATAGCCTTTGTATAGTCCTCTAAAAGTGTCGGCTTTAGTTCTTTTAGTGAGGATCCCTTTGGAATGAACTCTCTTAGTAGTCCATTGAAATTCTTATTTGTACCTCGTTCATAAGATGAATAGGCATGTGCAAAATAAACATCTAATCCCTCTATCTTACTCAATGATGAAAATTCGTTTCCATTATCTGCAGTTATGGACTTAATGGGATAAAGTTTTATACACTCTAAGACTGCTTGATTGACATACTCTGCTTTCTTTTCCACGAGTTTCTTTGTGACAGCATAGCGTGTTTGTCGTTCTACCAAGGTCAGAATAGAAGGTTCTCCTACTGTCTTTCCACCCAGAACAGAATCGATTTCCCAATCTCCAAAACGGGAACGATTATTGATTTCTTCTGGTCTTTCTTCAATTGACTTTCCTAGGAGTTTCTTGGTAGAGGGGCGCTTGGTAAATTTCTTACGGATTCGCACTGCTCTTGGTAAATCAATAACCTTAATCTCTAATAAACCTTGATGGATATAGTTATAGAGCGTCTTGGTTGAAGGAACAACCGCATCTATATGTTGGAGTCTATAGGTATGAACAAAGGTATCCACGCTATGCACCCTTGGTTTCTCTCTCATTGCTTCTGTAAATTTTGTCAGAAAGTCGTCCGATACACGATCCAGTTTCAGATAATAGCTGGCTTTTCTAGCATGACGATAACGGTTATGGGCAGCATCTGCATAATAGTGTTGGTAATAGAACTTATGCCCATTTATTTTTTTCACTTGTGTTATGGAACTACGATTAATTTCACGAGAAATAGTAGAACGATTTCTCCCTAGTCCACGAGCAATCTCAGCAGGTTTGAGTCCTACGCTTAAATAAGCTTCAATTTCCCCTCGCTCAGCTTCAGATAAGTGCTTGTATGATTGATTTGTGGTAGAATAATTAGTGGACATGTTCATCTTCCTTTATACTGTTTTTCGCAACTCTAGTATATCAGATGAAGATGTCTTTTTTGTTGCACTTCATTTTACAACAGGGCTTATAATAAAGAATTCCTAAAATTAAAATCTTTTTTCCAAGACTCTCTTTTTATTTCACAACAAGCTCATAACGCGTCTTACTTGTAAAAGTTTGCCCTGCTTTGAGAATGACTTGGTCTTTGAGATCACTGTGAATAGCATCTGGTAAAGCTTGCGCTTCAAGGGCAATCCCATTGTGTTGCACCATTGGCTGACCTCCTATGATGACACTCTCATCCACAAAGTTTGCTGTGTAGACCACAAGGCAAGGGGCCTCTGTCTTGAAAAGCAGGAAACGACCTGAGTTTTGATCATAAAGGAAACTAGCATTGTCATGACCTGCAGGAAGGGCAAATGGGTGATCCAAACCAGATACCAGCTGGATTTGCTCATCGTCCTCTGCAAAGATATCCTTGAGCAAAGCACCATTGTAGATGTGTTTCACTACATCACGATCAGCATCTGGAGTCTTAGCTGGAACACCGTCTGGAGCGATTGGGTAAATGCCCTCCGTATTTAGCTGAAAGACATGGCGGTCAACTGTCTGCGTGAAATCACCAGATAAGTTGAAATAGCTATGATTAGTTGGATTGACAAGCGTGTCCTGATCAGTCGTCACCTTATAGCTGACTTCGTAGGCACCAGTTTCTTCCAAGTGATAGCTAATCCAAATCTTAAGATCACCAGGAAATCCTCCTGTCCCGTCTGTACGCTCTGTGTAGAGAGTCAAGCCATGGTCGCTCACCTCAACCAATTCAAACAAGCTCGAATCCCAACCTGTTGAACCACTGTGGTTACAGTTGCTAGCGTTGTTGACTTCAAGGTCATAGGTCTGACCATTGAGCTCAAATGTCGCACCTGCAATACGGCCTGCTACAGGACCTACACTTGCTCCATGCTTGGGACTATTGCCTACATAGCTAGCAAAATCATCAAAACCCAAAATCACATTGGCAAAATTTCCTGCCTTGTCAGGGGTTACATAGCGCAAAATGGTCGCACCATAAGTCATAACTTCAAGCTGGTAACCACCATCAGTCTCAAAGCGATAGGCCAAGACATCCTTGCCCTCATGATTTCCAAATACACGCTCTGTGTATGCTCTCATTCTTCTCTCCTTTGATCCATTTCTCTTAAGTAAACAAACCATAGAGAGTGTATTTACCATCTATGGTTGTAGTTCCTATTTTCAGAATCCTTTGTCAGAAAACCTTAAGTAGCTTCTTAACAAAAAGGGATTCTTCTATTCTTGTTTTTATGCTTCTACACGTTCAGTCCATGAAGTTGCTGTGGTTTGGAGAACTTTGTTAAGTTCGTCAATGTTCTCAAATCCAGTTGTGCGAAGCCATTCACGAGCTGCTGCTTCACCGTCTTTGATGTAGGCTTCAACTGATCCAGCCCATGTTGCACGTCCACAAAGAACACCATTGAAGTTTGCGCCTGATTCGTGGGCAAAGACAAGCGTTTCTTGGAAGAGTTTAGCTGACACACCTGCACTCAAGTAGATGTATGGCAAGTTAGTCGCTTCATCTTGTGCTTTGAAAAAGGCTGCTGCTGCTTCACGAGTATGCACGATTTCACCATCGCCAAAGCCTTCAACGTATTTGACGTTGACTGGAACTTCCACTTTCAAGACATCGATGTTGAAGCGTGGGTCTGAGAAGACCTTCATAGCACCGATAACCTTGTGTGGTTTTACTTTTGCGTATTCTGCAGAGCCAGCGTCAGCGATTTTTTCATCGTAAGCGAGGATTTCAAGGAAGAATGGAATATCTTCCGCCACACACTCAGAACCGATGCGTTCGATGTAGGCTTGTTTTTGTTGGTTGAGTTCGTCAGAACTGTCTACGTCATAGTAAAGCAAGAATTTGACTGCATCCGCACCTTGTTCTTTGATGCGTTTGGCAGACCAAACATCCAAACAGTCAGGCAAGCGTTTGGTGCTTGTTGTGTCGTATCCTGTTTTTTCATAAGCAAGGAGAAGGCCGGCGTTGGCATCAAGCGCTTTTGTAGCTGGGAGACCATACTCGGGGTCAAGAAGCATAGAGGAAGCGTATTTTGTCAATTCATCTGCAACCAAGACTTTGAGTTCTTCCATTTGAGCCACTGTTGGCTCTTCTGTTTGGTATTGAGCCATGAGGCGTTTCAAAGCACCACGTTGGTCAAAGGCAAGAGCTGAGATAATACCATTTTCATCTGAGAGTTTTTGCAAGCAGGCTACTTTATTGGGACTTAATTGTAATTTACTCATAGACACTTCCTTATTTTTGATATTCATGAATGATCACACCTTGTACCACACGGTTTACAGTGCCAGTAGGAGATGGTGTATCTGGTTTATTTTCTACCTTGAGTGAGGTCAATAGGGCAAAGAGTTGGGCATAAACGATATAAGGGAAGACACGGTAAATATCATTCAAGACACCGCCACAACCAAGGGCCACTTCCTTGACATTTTCAAGACCAAAGGCTTGATCACTCAAGAGCACGACACGACGGGCGATGTGATCACCAGCCACTTCACGAACCAAGTCCAAGTCGTACTTGCGAGTGTAGTCTGTCGTTGTGCCAAAGACCAAAACAACTGTATCTTCATTGATAAGAGATTTTGGACCGTGACGGAAGCCAACTGGGCTTTCATACATGGTCGCAACTTGACCAGCTGTTAGTTCCAAAATCTTGAGCTGAGCTTCATGAGCAAGCCCAAAGAAAGGACCAGCGCCCAGGTAGATAACGCGGTTAAAGTCGAGGTCTACCAGCTCTTTGACATCTGCTGCATTGTCAAGAATCTTACGAGCAAGGCTAGTCACAACTTCAAAACGTTCAGCTTTCACAGCAAATTCTGTAGGATCAAAGACCAAGAGAGCTGTTAGCATCATAGATGTAAAGCTAGAAGTCATGGCAAATCCAGCGTCATTGGAAGCAGCTGGTTGCAAGAGCAAAAGATTGCGCTCATCGCCATGAGCCTGAAGAGCTAATTTCCCTTCTGCAGCACATGTAATGGTCACTTGGTAAAGGTCGTCAACCAAGGCTTTAGCCAAATCAACAGTCGCCACACTTTCAGGTGAATTCCCACTACGAGCAAAGGAAACAAGGACAGTCGCCACATCTTTTTTCAAATAAGTTTCTGGATTGGCTACGATATCTGTTGTCGCAATGGCATTGAAATTCCATTTGCGTTCATCATAGACTTCCTTAAAGTATGGTACCAAGGTATCTCCCACATAAGCAGAAGTACCAGCACCCGTCAAGATGACCTTGATATAGTCATGTTTATCAGCGATTCCTTGTAGGAATGCTGCAATTTCTTCCCGTTTCGCTTGATAGGCTTCAAAAGCCTCTTTCCATACATCAGGCTGTTGGTAGATTTCACGAGTCGTGATTTCTGCACCCAGTTCAAGTAATTCTTCTTTTGTGTAATTTAGCATAGAGTTCCTCTAATCTATTGTCGTTTCATTCCTATTGAAAATATGGGAATGGATTGACTCCCATTCCCATGTATATTCTATACAAGCTGTTCTAACGATTTAGCCGTTGTCACATCTTATACTCAATGAAAATCAAAGAGCAAACTAGGAAGCTAGCCGCAGGTTGCTCAAAGCACTGCTTTGAGGTTGCAGATAGAACTGACGAAGTCAGTAACATCTATACGGCAAGGCGACGCTGACGTAGTTTGAATTTGATTTTCGAAGAGTATTATTCATCTTCGTCATCATCGAAGCCCGCTAACAGGTCATTGACTTTTACGATGCTTTCTGCAGCACGGCTCTTGTAGTCCGCATCTGCACCTGTAAGGCTGGCATTGATAAATTCAATCACCATCGGAAGATTCATCCCTGCGTAGAGTTCAATGTCGCGACCTTCCATGATCAAACGGCTTACCACGTTACATGGTGTACCACCGAGAAGGTCCGCAAAGACTAGGAAATCATCCAATCCTTCGATAGCAGCTTCAAATTTTGCAGTAAATTCTTCTGGGCCATCTTCTGGAAGAAGAGCCACTGCATGAATGTTGTCTTGTGGACCCATGATCATTTCCGTGCTACCTTTCAGTTCTTCACAGAAACGACCATGACTCACCAAAATTAACGATTTCACCATAAATTATGCGCCCATTCCAAGCAAGAATTTACCGATGAATGAAAGACCTACTGCAAGAACGATAATGATACCGATCGCTTTAGTAGAGTTCATACCTTTCTTACCAAGCAACCAGAAGATAAAGGCAGTAAAGATTGCTGGAAGCAAGCGTGGGAAGATTGAGTTCAAGATGTCTTGGAAGTCAATCATCTTTTCACCGATTGGCAATTTGTAAGAAATGTCAAAGTTGATCATTGTTGCTACAAGAGCACCCATCATGAAGACACCAAGTACAGATGCAGCGTCAATCAAAGCTGTCAAGGTACTTTGCATGTTGTTGATAAGGTTAACCCCTTCTTTATATGCAAATTCCAATTGTTTCCAACGGAAGATGTCATAAGCAACTGCAACTGCGATCCAAAGGAAGATACCCCATGGTTGGCCGGCGATAGCCATAGTTGCTGCGATAGATCCCATGATGGCAGGTACAAGTGAACCAAAGATTGTGTCTCCAAGAGGAGCGAATGGTCCCATCAAACCTGTCTTGATACCGTTAACGGCATCTTTTGAACCTACACCATCTTTTTCTTCCATGGCAAGGTCAAAACCAGCGATAATTGTGTGGAAGAATGGTGAAGTATTGAAGAATTGAGTATGAACTTTCATCATTTCTTTCAATTCAGGAGTTCCATCCCCATACATTTTACGCAATTGAGGCAAGATCATGTAAAGGTAACCAGAAGCTTGCATACGTTCGTAGTTCCAACCTAATTGGAAAGTAAACAAGCTACGTTTGTTGATTTGATTAAAATCTTCTTTTGTAAGTTTGTAATTAGAATTCGTCATCTTCGATTTCCCCACTTTCTGATGGTGTAGAAGGTGCTGCTACAGCTACTTTTTGGCTGTTCTTAAAGTGAACAACTGCAAGGAAGATACCTACGATAGAAACACCGATCATAGACAAACCTTTGAAGTTGTTAGCAAAGCCAATCTTTTCAGCAACATCAGCAGGAAGAGTACCAAGGATACCCGCAACAGCTCCACCAAGACCTGTTACATATGAGTAAAGAACAGTCAACATAGCTGTCAAACCAAATCCCATTGCAAGGTAGTGAAGGTTACGTTTAACTGGAAGGTAACGAAGCAAGATTGCAAATCCAAGACCTGGAAGCATACGTCCTGCAAGTGTCAAACCATCTGCAATCCATTGATATTCTTTAACAAGGTCTACTACTGATTGTACAAAAGCACCACCAAAAGCAAGAGCGAAGAATACTGGAAGGGCACGAGAAAGAGCCCAAGGCACTGCACCAAGTAGGTAGTTGCGTTCGATACCTTTGTAGTCAAAGCGTTCGATCGCAGCATCAATACGGTGTGCAAAGAAAGTAGTAGTCATACGTCCAAGAACGTCGAAGTATGTCAAAAGTGCTGCTACTGGTACAGCGATTGTTGTGATTGCAAGATCTGTATCAATACCTTGAGAGATAGAGAATGCTGTTGCAAGAACCGCACCAGAAGTTGCGTCGATACGAGAAGCACCACCGAAGGTACCAACCCCGAGAACGAACAACTGCAAGCTACCACCGATAAACAAACCAGTTGTCACATCTCCCATGATCAAACCAGTAATAAAACCAGCGAATACAGGAGAACCTGCAGATGAAACGATTGTCAACTCATCACAGATTTGATAAGCTGAGTACAAAGTGAGAAGTAAAATTTGCCACCATTGTATCATAACAATGACCTCCTAAAAATTTTTTCCTATTTTAACAAGCTCAAAAAGTCTGAAACTGGATCATTTGGAACCATTTGAGCAGTGAGTTTTACACCTTTTTCTGCTAGTTTGTGGAAGTCTTCCACATCCTTGTCTACCACGTTGATAGAACGTGTGATAGAGCGAGTTTCTGGTGTTTGAGACATATTGCCGACGTTGAGTGTTTCAAGCGGAACACCTGCTTCGACCAAACCAAGGAAACGGTCTGGTTTACGTGCAACGATAAAGAGACGTTGGCTATCGTATTTACCAGCAAGGATATTTGCTGCTGCTTTCTCAACTGGCAAGATACTGAGTTTCACACCTGGTGGTGTCGCAAGTTTCAAACCACTCTTTTCAATATCGTTGTTAACAACTTCGTCGTCTACAACCATAATGCGTGAAACATTTAGTTTTCCAGCCCAAAGATTGGCTACTTGACCGTGGATCAAACGTCCATCGATACGGCATCCTACAATTGTCATAAGTTTTCCCCCTTTATGTGTTTTAGTGTAGGTTTACGAGTTAAGTGAATCTCTTCTTTATATTCGCCCTCAGTTTCAAAGATGATGATGCGATTAGCACCTTCCTTGAGATAGCTATGAGGGATATAAAGTGAGAGGGTCGGGCCGACGTTCCAGAAACGTCCTAAGTGACGCCCATTGACAAAGGCAACTCCCTTACCAAACTCAGACAAGTCTAAGTAGGTATCTTTTGGCTCTTCGACCGTAAAGTCGAAAGCGTAAAAGGCTGGTTGTCCTTCTGTCCATCCTTTTGAAAAATCAATTTTCTCAGGATTATCCAGTGGAAGTGGATATTGTTTCCAATTCAGTAAGAAATGTAGATCTTTGCAGACACCTGTACGAATTCCTTTATGTTGCGTATCTGCTAAGAACTTGTGTCCATAGTTAACACGCCCCATATTTTCGATCAAGATGTCAATCTCTGAACAGCCTTCTCGATTTCCTTGACAGTAGATATCTTCACCAATCTCTGTCTGGTATTGAGTAGCAATCCATTGACCATCTACAAAGAGTTGAGCTCGGTCACGTCCATCGATGATACGGAGGCGTTCCTCTTCTGCATCCCAACTTGCCTCAGTGCGGTAGAGAAGGTAGCCATAACTTTGACCAAGTTCTTCCATCGCTTTTGGATAGAGGCTTTCAGTAGGACTAGAGAGACTATCCAGAGTTTCAAACAAGGAAACTTTTTCGACTAGTGGAATGGATTCCATTTCCATGCTTTCCTTGTAAAGTGGTTCCAACTGTGGATACTCTGGGAAGTGTGTTGCCATCATCTTCTTGACTGCTAGGTATTTAGCAGTTGGATTTCCTTCTTCATCGAGAAGGGCATCATAGTCGTATGATGTGACTTGTGGTAAATCCAGAGTTCCCCGAGCTGAGCAACCATTCATGAAACCAAAGTTTGTCCCACCATGGAACATGTAAAGGTTGATAGAGCCTTGCTCCAATACCTCTCGAACAGCTTCCGCCAACTCTTTTGGATCGCGTGTGATGATGGGTTCTTTCCAACGGTTGAACCAACCATCCCAGAATTCCATACACATGAGAGGCCATTTCTTGCCATGCTCATCAAAGAATTCTTGCATTTGTGAAAAGTTGTAAGGAGCCTTAGAACCGAAGTTCCCTGTCACAAAGAGATCATCTTCGATCAAGGTCCCGGCTTTCAGAGTAGCCCTCCATGGGCCATCTGAAGTAAAGAGTGGGCAATCAATCCCTCGCTCTTCCATCAATTTCCGAATTGCTCGTAGATAAGACTTATCTTCTCCATAAGAACCATATTCATTTTCGACTTGCATCATAAGAATGTTTCCACCATTATCCAACAAGCGAGGCACAAGCCTTGGCAATAATTGGTCATAATAGCGAGCAACAGCCTCGATGTAGGCCGGGTCGGACGAGCGGATTCGCATGTCCTTGGTCAAGAGCCAAGCCGGCAAGCCACCAAATTCCCATTCCGCACAGATAAATGGAGACGGGCGTACAATGGCATAGAGACCCAAATCTTGTGCTATTTGAAGAAACCTCTCCAAATTTCTGGCACCTTCAAAATCAAATTCCCCTTCAACGGGTTCATGTAAATTCCAAGCCACATAGGTCTCGACCGTATTAAAGCCAAGCGCCTTTAAGTTATAGAGAGAATGATACCAATCCTCTGCTGGAATCCTAAAATAATGAATGGCGCCAGACAAAATCTTGAACGGCTTCCCATCTAAATAGAAATCGTCCTCAATTTTAAATCTTGTCATGTTACCACCTCTGACGAATTAAGTTTGCGCTTTCATTTATTATAATATTAAATATAATCAAATCTTTTGCATTTGTCAATAGGTTTTAGAAAATTCTTTAAAATTTTTCTATTTTTTTACTTACCATTTACCAAAATTATCTAAAAATAGCATGAAAGCGATATTTTAATGTATGATAATTCACAAGGTTATAAAATGGAATTTTTTACATGTAACATAACATTTTTAGTCTATTATTTTAATTTTTTTTTACCTAAATACTACTATTTTGTCTGTATTTATGGTAGAATCAAAATTGGAGAAAGAGAATCGAGGTGAAATTATGGCTATTCCAAAATACCAATATATTAAAGATGAATTAAAAAACAAAATCATCTCTGGTCAATTTGCAAGTGGAGATAAATTTTATACAGAAGCAGAATTGATCGCGATGTATGATGTTAGTTCAATCACTGTTGTGCGTGCTTTGAATGACCTTGCAAAAGACGGCTATATTGTCCGCCAACAAGGGAAAGGGACTTTCGTTTCACGTGCCCGCAAGCACAAACTCGTTGAATTTTCAGATGTCGAAATCTTTGAAACAAAAGATGATAAAGTCACTGTCCTTTCTATCGAGCGCGGAAACAAGCTTGAATACCTAGAGAAGCTTGGATTACGTGGAGATCAGTTCTACTACAAAATTGAACGTACCCGTCAAACAAATGGCGTAACTTACATCTACCACACATCTTATATTCCTGAACAATACATCAATGCCAACTATCCAAATCTTGACTATTATAGTTCTATCTATAAACGTTTCAAATTGGATTACCGCATTCACATGAACGATGAACATTTTGAGGAAATCAATGAAATCGCATTTCCAACACCAGAGCATGTTGCTTCTGTACTTGGAATCGATACGCAATTTCCAACTGTCTTCCAAACGAAGACTACTAAACTTGAGGCTACTGGCCAAGTCCTCGCCTACAGTGAAACGTATAAGCGAGCAGACTACTACAAAATTAAATTCCTCTCATGTAATCGAGGTCATTAAGAGAAAGCTTGAGCCCAGCTCAGGCTTTTTCTATATTCATTATAGCACGAGAAAGAGGTTGTGAGAACGCTATGAAGGGTTCTTATTTAATTAGTAGCGTTTTTACTAAAAACAAGTTAAATATTAGCTTTCTCTTTCTTATTTCTGGAAATAATTTTCTTCTAAATCTTATGATTTCCTCTATTTATTATAGTTCTTATATAAACGTACTTGACATTTTACTCCTTAGATAATAAAATAAAATCGGTTTTATGTAAACGCTATCATACATAATAATAACAAGGAGGTTTTGTCATGAAACTAGAAAAGAAACAGCGCTTCTCCATCCGTAAATACGCGGTTGGGGCAGCTTCTGTACTGATAGGATTTGCTTTTAGCGCACAAGTCGTATCTGCCGACGGGATTACTCCAGCTCCAACAGCTGAAGAAACTGTTCAAACTATTCAGGAGAGTCCTCAAGCAGTCAAAGAAGCTGTAGACTCCAAGGTTCCAGAAAAACTGGAAGAAAAGGCTGGCAAGCCCGTAAAAGAGGAGGTCAAAGAAGACAAGGAGGCTCCTCGAACAGTTGCTCCAAAAACAGAAGAGTCAAGCGCACCAGTTGTGACAGAAAATGCTAGTCCAACTCCTACTGCCGAGAAAGAAAGCCCTGCCCCAGCTGAAACTCCTGCCGAACGTACTCCTTCAGAAAAGAAAAATGAAGCCGTCACACCTGCAGTAGCCACTCCTAGCACGGAACGAGCAGCTCAGGTAAATGAAAAACTGGCAAAAAGAAAAATGATCTCAATCGACGCTGGACGCAAGTATTTCTCTCCAGACCAACTCAAAGAAATCATCGACAAAGCCAAACACTATGGTTATACCGATCTTCATCTACTAGTTGGAAATGACGGCATGCGTTTTATGTTGGACGACATGACGATCAAAGCCAATGGCAAAACCTATGCAAGTGATGATGTCAAACGTGCACTCGAAAACGGAACCGATGCCTACTACAAGGATCCAAACGGCAACCATTTGACAGAGAGTCAGATGACGGACTTGATTAACTATGCTAAAAACAAAGGCATTGGTCTCATCCCAACTGTAAACAGCCCTGGTCACATGGATGCGATTTTGCATGCCATGAAAGAATTAGGTATCCAAAAACCGAACTTCAACTACTTTGGTAAGGAATCTGCTCGTACCGTTGACCTTGATAACAAAGAAGCGGTTGCATTTACCAAAGCTCTGATCGACAAGTATGCTGCTTACTTCGCTGGCAAATCTGACATCTTCAATATCGGACTGGATGAGTACGCCAATGATGCTACAGACGCCAAAGGCTGGAGCGTTCTTCAGGCCTATAAATGGTATCCAGAAGATGGATTCCCTGACAAGGGTTATGATAAATTTATCGCCTATGCTAATGACCTTGCTCGCATCGTCAAATCTCACGGCCTCAAACCAATGGCCTTTAACGACGGTATCTACTATAATAGCGACACTAGCTTTGGAACCTTTGACAAAGACATCATCGTTTCTATGTGGACTGGTGGGTGGGGCGGATACGACGTCGCTTCTTCTAAACTTCTAGTTGAAAAAGGCCACCAAATCCTTAATACCAACGATGCTTGGTACTACGTTCTCGGACGAAATGCCGATGGACAAGGCTGGTACAACCTCGACCAAGGACTCAATGGTATCAAGAATACTCCAATCACTTCTGTACCAAAATCTGATGGGGCTACTATCCCATTCATCGGGGGTATGGTAGCTGCTTGGGCGGATACCCCATCTGCACGCTACTCACCATCACGCCTCTTCAAACTCATGCGCAGCTTCGCAAATGCCAATGCTGAATACTTCGCAGCTGACTATGAGTCTGCTGAGCAAGCTCTGAAAGAAGTACCAACAGACCTTAACCGCTATACTGCAGAAAGTGTAGCAGCTGTCAAAGAAGCTGAAAAAGCCATTCGCTCACTCGATAGCAACCTCAGTCGCGCCCAACAAGACACCATTGACCAAGCAATCGCGAAACTCCAAGAAGCTGTAAGCAATTTGACCTTCACACCAGAAGCTCAAAAAGAAGAAGACGCGAAACGTGAAGTTGAAAAACTTGCCAAGAACAAGGTAATCTCCATCGATGCTGGACGTAAGTACTTCACGCTCGACCAACTCAAACGCATCGTAGACAAGGCGAGCGAGCTCGGCTACTCTGATGTGCATCTTCTCCTAGGAAATGACGGACTTCGCTTCCTCCTTGATGACATGACCATCACAGCTAACGGAAAAACTTATGCAAGTGATGATGTCAAAAAGGCCATCATCGAAGGAACAAAAGCTTACTACGATGATCCAAACGGAACTACTCTTAGTCAAGCTGAAATCACTGAATTGATCGAGTACGCAAAATCAAAAGGCCTCGGACTCATCCCAGCAATCAACAGCCCAGGTCACATGGATGCCATGCTCGTCGCTATGGAAAAACTTGGAATCAAGAATCCTCAAGCCAACTTTGACAAGGTTTCTAAAACAACCATGGACCTTGAAAACGAAGAGGCGATGAACTTTGTCAAAGCCCTCATCGGCAAGTACATGGACTTCTTTGCAGGCAAGACTAAGATCTTCAACTACGGTACAGACGAATACGCTAATGATGCTACCAACGCTCAAGGCTGGTACTACCTCAAATGGTATGGACTCTATGGCAAGTTTGCTGAGTACTCCAACACCCTTGCTGCCATGGCCAAAGAAAGAGGTCTTCAACCAATGGCCTTCAATGATGGTTTCTACTATGAAGACAAGGATGATGTTGAGTTTGACAAGGATGTCATCATCTCTTACTGGTCTAAAGGATGGTGGGGTTACAACCTTGCGACGCCTCAGTACCTAGCAAGCAAAGGCTATAAACTCCTCAACACCAACGGAGACTGGTACTATGTTTTAGGTAATCACAAACCAGACGAAGCCTATCCACTATCAAAAGCACTTGAAAACTCTGGCAAAGTACCATTTAACCAGCTTGCATCTACCAAATATCCAGAAGTAGACCTTCCAACCGTCGGAAGCATGCTTGCTATCTGGGCAGACAAACCAAGTGCTGAGTATAAGGAAGAAGAAATCTTTGAACTCATGACTGCCTTTGCAGATCATAACAAAGACTACTTCCGCGCTAACTACAACGCACTCCGTGAGGAACTTGCTCAAATTCCTGCAAACTTGGACGGATACAGCAAGGAAAGCTTGGATGCCCTAAATGCAGCTAAAGAAGCTCTCAACTACAATCTCAACCGTAACAAACAAGCCGAGTTAGACGCTCTCGTAGCCAAACTCAAAGCAGCCCGCCTAGGCCTCAAACCAGCAGCAACCCACTCAGGAAGCCTCGATGAAAACGAACTAGCTGCCAATGTTGAAACCAAACCTGAACTCATCACAAGAGCAGAAAAGATTCCATTTGAGGTCATCAAGAAGGAAAATCCGAATCTCCCAGCTGGTCAGGGAAAGATCATTACACCAGGTGTAGAGGGCGAACGCACTCATTACATATCTGTCCTTACTGAAAATGGAAAACAAACAGAAACTGTTCTAGATAGCCAAGTGACCAAAGAACCTGTGACACAAGTGGTTGAAATCGGTGCCCCTATTACTCACAAAGGAGATGAACACGGTCTTGCTCCAGCCGCAGAAGCAAAACCTAGACTGGACATCCAAGAGGAAGAGATTCCGTTCACTACCGTGACACGTGAAAATCCACTCTTGCTCAAAGGGAAGACTCAAGTCCTTACCAAAGGTGTTAACGGTCGTCGCAGTCATTACTACTCTGTAAGCACTACTGCTGATGGCAAAGAAGTGAAGACTCTTGTCGATAGCCTTGTAACGCAAGAAGCAGTGACACAAGTCATTGAAGTCGGAACCCTTGTTACCCATGTAGGGGATGAACACGGTCTTGCCCCAGCCTCAGAAGCAAAACCTAGACTAGACATCCAAGAAGAAGAGATTCCTTTCACTACCGTGACACGTGAAAATCCGCAATTGCCAAAAGGACAAAGTCAAGTCGTCGTTACTGGTGTAAATGGTCGTCGTACGATTTTCTACTCTGTCAGCACTACTGCTGACGGCAAGGAAGAAAGAACTCTTGTCAATAGTGCGGTATCGCAGGAAGCGGTCGCTCAGGTTGTCGAAGTCGGAACTGCCGTTGAGAAAGCTGAGCAAGCTGAAGCAACTACTAGCAAAGCAGATGAAAAACAACTCCCTGCAACAGGAAGTCAAGACTCTGTAGGCTTGGTCGCAGCAGGACTCATGGCCACACTAGCAGCTTACGGACTCACTAAGAAAAAAGAAGATTAACACCCTTCGATAAGCATATAAAAAAGCGAGATTGAATCTCGCTTTTTATTGTTAGGATTAATCACCCAGTCCGATACGTTCAAAGATATCATCCACTCGTTTGGTGTAGTATGCAGGGTTGAAGATTTCGTCGATTTCTTCTTGAGTGAGGCGTGAAGTTACTTCTGGATCTGCTTCAAGAAGCGGTTTAAAGTCTACTTGGTTATCCCAAGAGTAGGCTGTTTTTGGTTGCACCAAGTCATAGGCTTGCTCACGTGTCATGCCTTTTTCAATCAAGGTCAACATGGCACGTTGGCTAAAGATAAGACCGAAAGTTGAGTTCATGTTGCGGATCATATTTTCTGGGAAGACCGTCAAGTTCTTGACGATATTTCCAAAACGATTGAGCATGTAGTCAATCAAGATAGTTGTATCTGGTGTGATAATACGCTCAGCTGATGAGTGGGAAATATCACGTTCGTGCCAGAGAGCGACGTTTTCATAGGCTGTCACCATGTGCCCACGGATGACACGCGCCAGACCAGTCATGTTTTCAGAACCGATAGGGTTACGTTTGTGTGGCATTGCTGAAGATCCTTTTTGACCTTTAGCAAAGAACTCTTCCACTTCACGTTGTTCCGATTTTTGAAGACCACGAATCTCAGTCGCCATACGTTCGATTGAAGTCGCAATGCTGGCAAGAACCGCAAAGTACTCAGCATGAAGGTCACGAGGAAGGACCTGTGTAGAGATTTCTTGAGCACGGATACCCAGCTTGTCGCAGACGTATTTCTCTACAAATGGTGGGATGTTGGCAAAGTTCCCAACCGCACCCGAAATTTTACCAGCTTCCACACCAGCAGCCGCATGCTCGAAACGCTCGATGTTGCGTTTCATTTCGCTATACCAAGTTGCCAATTTAAGACCAAAAGTTGTCGGCTCAGCGTGTACCCCGTGGGTACGACCCATCATGATGGTGAACTTGTGCTCCTTAGCCTTATCAGCGATGATGTTGGTGAAGTTTTCAAGGTCACGACGAATGATGTCGTTGGCTTGCTTGTAAAGGTAGCCATAGGCAGTATCCACCACGTCTGTAGAAGTCAAACCGTAGTGAACCCACTTGCGCTCTTCACCAAGAGTCTCAGAAACCGCACGTGTGAAGGCCACCACATCGTGGCGAGTCTCCTGCTCGATCTCCAAAATACGGTCGATGTTAAAGTCCGCCTTCTCGCGAATCAAAGCCACATCTTCCTTAGGGATTTCCCCCAACTCAGCCCATGCCTCGTCAGCCAAGATTTCCACCTCAAGCCAAGCACGGTATTTATTTTCTTCACTCCAAATGTTCGCCATCTTAGGGCGAGAGTAACGGTTGATCATGTTTTTCTCCTTTAAATTAACTTTACTATTTTCTTCTTTTTTTATTTATTCTATTTTTTAATTTCCTTTGGAAATTATCCTTCACTTCATCATCTGACATTACTTTAGAAATTTCTTCGTTCTTTATCCAATAAATACTTGGTGTAATGCCATCATTTATAAATTTCAACTTTCGAAATGTGTAAATAATTTCCAAAATATAAATTATCAAAGAAAAGTTGGCTAAACATATTTTAATAAAATCTACAATAGAATATTCTTCTTGTCGAACCCTTCCTTGATGGCGGTCTTCAAAAATAATTTTTTGATTATCATAATCAACTTGGGAGCTGAAGTGTTGGATTGCATTCCTGATTTTATTGTTTAAATTATTTACGGGTTTGCTAAATGGCTCTGAAACATCAAGATAAGCTTGTCCTGGATTGTACTGATTAACTTTATTAAATTTACTTGGTATGCTCTCTAGATTATTGTGATAACTTCGTCCATTACAACAATTATCATAACCATTTCTTTCAAAAATGTTATTCAATGCAATAACAAGGTTGATATTATCGAGAATCCATTCATAACTTGAAGCATAAAAATCATTTAACTTTTTATAGTTCGCTGCGGACACCCCACTACTAGCTTGATCTAAGCGATTATATCCATTAGAATTTAGCAAAGTAACTACGGGAATCATGAGAGAGTAAATACTTGAAAACGTTTCAAGTATTTCAAAAGCTTTACGCTCAACCGTATCAAAATCGCTCTCGATATGATCTATATACCTAATAATTTCATCTCTATGTTCCTTAGAAGAATATATTTTTTTAGCTAAAGAAGTGTATTCTGCTAATGTACCATTTCCAAGAATATTACTGATTCCTGAGGTTGTCAAAAACATCTGGTGTAAGACTATCGTCGCATCACTAACATTCTTTACTTCTCTAAACAGGGTTAAATGCTTATTTTCATCTAATAATTTCTTTAAATCACGATACAAATATTTTTCTTGTTTATTCCAAAACAAATTGAACAAACGAAGAATATTGTTAAATTTTCCTTCCGTAACAAAGTCTGCAAACTTCATTGCTTTAGAAATCTCTGTCACACCACCATACTCCGAGTCACTTTTAAATTTATCCAAACGCATTGCTTGGTTGAGGAATGGTGAGGACAATATTCCATCTATGACAGTCTCTTTTAAATATAGTTTATTTGTTGGAAATTCTGAGGAAACATCTAAACGCCAAATAGGTAATTTTGTATATTTTTGATAGTTAGGAGCTTCTTCATTTAGCTCTGTAGCGTTTTTTAAAATTAGTTCAAAAGGTTCAAATTTTACCTCACCACTAATCGGTGTTTTGCAGTCTTTACATTCAAATTGGAAAGTAGCAGGATATACTCCCATTTGAATACCTAACTCATAGCATTTTTCACACGTTATACATAAAATATGCTTTGGATAAATCATTTAACTTATCTCCCTTGATTTTCTATAAATTAAAACTACACCAACAGTCGTCGAGAACCTGTCTTACACTCCAAACTCCTCTTTCCCTATCGCCACAGACGGATAGTGTCCAAGTTCATTCAAGTTGGTATCCAGTGGTAAGTCGTAGATTACGAGATAGTTGTTAGGAAATTGAGCCATAAGTTCTTGGTACTTTTCTTGAACTTTGTCGTGATCAGCACTTGCAAAAACAACTTCCACAACAGCATTTTCCTTACTATCTTCTACAAATGCATTAACAATGATTTGAATCATAAAACCTCCTACAGCGAAATCCCCTTCATATTGGCTTCCAGAATAGGCATCTCAACACCCAACTCCAGACCAGTCTGATAAACACTTTGACAACAATAAAAGATATCTTGTTTGTCATTATGCAAGGTCATGATTTTTCGGGTCAGCTCATTTTTCGCAAACATAGCTTTCATGACCTTCCCTGCAATCCAAGCGGGAATTTTATAAGGCAAGAGTTCTGCTTTGTAAAGTTTCAAATTCACACCACGCGCTTCTACGACTTTCAAAGCCTCTCGAATGGCCTTGATGGCTAATGATAATTCCGAAGAACTGTTCATCAAGTTCAAAGCCAATTTTTCTGGATTTTCTAGATTTCCCGAGCGTGCAGCTGTCGAGGTGACACCCGCATTAATCGCCATGTGAATCCAAATCCACTCGACCATATCATGGGGAACCTCCCACTTCAAATCTGCTGAAGTCAGCAAATCCGTCAAGTCAGCATAATTGGGGATGTGTGCTTTTTTCTTCCCTTCTAACATTAAATGGTCGAACAAGACGCCATCTAAATGATCCTTATTCATATGACCACCAGCTGTAGGAAATGCGAGAATATAGTCATACTCCCCCGCCCATTTCTCTACTTCCTCTCGCGTATTCCAGAAATTACAGAAGAAAACGAGAGTTCCTTTAATCTGATTTTCTCGCAAGGTTTCCACGGCTTCTTTTACAAAACCATGACGCACACTGATAAAAATAAAATCATATTCCGCATGAGCTTCCGCCACATGAACCGCATAGGTATCCTGTTTATTTTCACCTTTGGAAACATGACGGCCATCTAGCAAATCAACTGTCAAAACGTTTGGTGCTGTACTTTTCTTACTTTCTCTCAGCACGTGCTCTACCTGATAACCTGCTTTTTGAAAAGCATAGGCATAAATGGTCCCGATAACCCCAAGACCTAAAATTGCTATTCTCACCTAAAAATCAATCCCTTCTCCAAACTCAGCAACCTCATCCGGCACATCACTAAACAAAGTCACGTGTCCCATCTTGCGGTTGTGCTTTGCTTCTATTTTACCATACATATGAAGGTGGGCGCTGGGATTTTCTGTGACATACTTTTCAGCGGCCTCGACGTGCTGACCGAGGACGTTGAGCATGACTGCAGGCGCATGCAGTTTGATAGCTGGCAATGGTGCTCCCAGAACGCCGAGAATATGGGTATCAAACTGGGAGAAATCGCAGGCTTCGATAGAGTAGTGTCCTGAATTGTGCGGTCGTGGTGCAATTTCGTTAACGATAATGTCATCAGCTGCCGCAAACATTTCCACGCAGAGCGTTCCAGACAAGTTCAGCTGTTCTGCGATTCGCACGGCCATGGCTTTTGCTTTTTCTGCTAGACTTTCTGAAATGCGAGCTGGCACAATGGTCTTAGATAGGATATTGTTTCGGTGAATATTTTCCTGAACTGGGAAAACCGTAACATCCTTGCCATTCCCTGATACAATGACAGAAATTTCAAGGTCAAAGTTGACAAATTCTTCCAAGACACAGTCAGCTGAGTCGGCTAGTGCACGGGCTTCTTCCAAGTCTGTTTCCGAGCGAATGACTTTTTGTCCATGCCCATCGTAGCCACCGGTAGCAGTCTTTAGGACATAGTTTTTAGAAAGGTCAATAGCTGCCAAGTCTTGGCTTGAGGTCACAACCTTGTAGGGTGCCACAGTGACTTGAGCCTTGTTTGAGAGGAAGTCCTTCTCAAAAATACGATTTTGGGAGATGCGAAGCAGGTCTGTTCCTTGAGGAAGCTGACCATCCTTGATAACAGCATCCAAACCGTTGGCATCGACATTTTCAAACTCATAGGTCAGGACATCGCAACGCTCAGCCAACTGACGGAGAGCATCCACATCGTTATAAGGAGCCACGATGATTTCTGCCACACGAGAAGCTGGGCAATCCGCCGCAGGATCCAGCGCGATGACCTTGTGCCCCATGTAGATAGCAGAAATGGCCATCATCTGCCCAAGCTGACCGCCACCGATAATTCCGATTGTTTTAGATGAGCTCATTGGTAGACTCCTCTGCGATTTTTCCTTGCTCTTCTGCGAAATCTGCCAAAGCTGTCGCGATAGCCTGATCCTCTACTGACAGGAGACGGAGGGCAAAGAGGGCCGCATTTGTCGCACCTGCTTCACCTATAGCCATAGTCGCAACAGGCACACCACCTGGCATCTGAACGATAGAGTAGAGCGAGTCCACGCCACTAAGAGCGCGCGACTTGACAGGTACCCCGATGACAGGAAGGGTTGTTTTAGCAGCAACCATACCTGGCAAATGCGCGGCACCACCAGCACCGGCGATGATGACCTTTATGCCGCGACTGCGGGCTTCTTCTGCATGCTGAAACATGAGGTCAGGCGTGCGATGGGCAGAAACGACTTTCTTTTCATAGGCTACACCAAAGCGGTCTAAGACTTCAGCTGTTTTTTGCATGGTTGCCCAGTCAGATTTAGAGCCCATGATGATGGAAATAATTGGTTTCATATTTTCTCCTCTGAATAAACTAATTCTTTTGCTCAATATTTTTTACAGTAGCTGATTCAACACTATAATGTTGAACAGTCTGATTAACCAGATTTTCAACGCTCTTAGGTTTTATCAATAAACGAAGTATAATTGTCACAAGAGGTATAATGCTTGGCAAATCCTTCCATACAGGTGTCAACACTTCTTCACTATCACATCTTAAAAGCCAGTACTTTATTGTCTGCAATATTTTTCTTCTACTTTTCGTCTTCTCAGCTGTTCCAATAATCAAAGCCATCAGACTATGCGTCTCAACGCCTGCTTGACCAAGAATGACCTCAGATTTAGCGTAGCTATGACTGGCTAGTTCTATCATGATTTTTGGAAAATTAACTCCTGCTTTATAAGCGTTAGCAGGCTCTACCATTCTAGGGTTACACTCTATATAGTAAAATTGATCTCCCCTACGTATAAAATCTAGGGTTAGGCAACCATGCCATTGTATATATTGTCCTAATTTTTCAACATGCTCTCTCGTTCTTTTAGATTCTATGCTTAATCTTGCCGCAGCCGAACCACCCGCGCCAGAACCTACTTTTACGCTAGAATGTACTGCGAGTAATTCTCCATGATCAAACACTGCTTGAACCTGACCATAGTCTCCAACTATGTCTTGCTGAACCATCCATTCCTCATCACTCGCTGTTAATTTGCTCGTCACTTCAGCCAAATCTTTCTTACTTGAAATCTTATAAACCGAGCGACCGGCAGTACCATAATCTGCTTTCAGCCAATAAGGATAGTCTAACAGTATAGAGTCTGCATCTTTCACGTACTCCCACTTAGGTGTGGGAAGTCCTAATAAATCCGCAGTTTCAGCAAAAGCAATCTTTCCAGCCAACATTTTAAACTGCTCTTTATCAGCAAGGGCGATTGGTAGCGATTGAGGCAAAAATTGTTTCCCATTTGCCAATAACCAGCCTTCTTCATGTGTTGGCAAAATGGCCTTGTAATTGGTTTTATGAAGCAACTGACTAACCTGTCTCAGATAATCTACAGGAAAACGATTCACATCAACTATCGGAACTCTATGGGTTAGACGACTGAAGTATGCAATGGAAAATCTTCTAGGAGATAACACATCAATTTTATAGCTTTCTTTCAACAAAACTGTCAAAGTTTCTCGTGAGGTCAAGCTTGAACCTTCTAAAAATAGCAATCTATTTTTCATTTTTCAAACACCTGAAGTCTATTTTTAAGTCTCACGGCTAAAAGTTTCATAGATTTGATTTACAAAGCCTTACCACCAATATCATGCCTATAAAAAAGACCTGTTGTGTCTTGTTTTTTTAGTTGGTCGTAGATTTTTTCCTGCGCAGCTGAGACAGTATCTGCTGTGGTGACAAGCATGTATACTCGACCGCCATTTGACAGCAGTGCTCTGCTATTTTCCGCAAACTTAGCCCCAGCATAGTAAGTGATGATGTCGCCCTCGGTCTTGGCTGGCAACTTGACACCTTTTTCATAGTCTAACGGGTAGCCCTTGGATGCGACAACCACACCAAGAGTCACACCCTTGTCCGTCCACGTGATGGCTGGTTCTTTACCTTCCAAAATATCTGTGATATTTTGCGCAAAATCAGATGTCAAACGAGGCAAGATAATCTGAGTTTCGGGATCTCCAAAACGAGCATTGAACTCGATAACCTTAGGTCCATCAACTGTCAAGATAAGACCCGCGTAAAGGACACCAAGATATGGACGACCTTCTTTGATCATCCCTTCAAGGACTGGCTTGACAATGGTGTCAACCGCTGTGTCAACCACGCTCTGTGGCAAGTGAGGAACTGGCGCATAGGCACCCATCCCACCAGTGTTAGGGCCCTTGTCGCCGTCGTAAGCACGTTTGTGATCCTGAGCCGTCGGCATGATGTAGAACTTGTCCCCATTGACAAAGGCAAAGAGAGAGAACTCTTCTCCGTCAAGGAATTCCTCGATAACCACACGCGCACCTGAATCTCCGAATTTATTGTCCAAAAGCATCTCATGAGCGGCTTCGACCGCTTGCTCAACCGTTTCAGCTACGACAACACCTTTCCCAAGTGCTAAACCATCTGCCTTGACAACGATAGGAGCGCCTTTCTCTTCGATATAAGCCTTAGCTGCCTCGAAATCCGAAAATGTGCCATAGGCTGCTGTCGGAACGTCGTATTTGACCATGATTTCCTTAGCAAAATCCTTGGACCACTCCAGCTCCGCTGCCAATCTTGTTGGACCAAAGGCTTTGAGACCAGCTTGGTTAAAATCATCCACAATTCCAGCAGCAAGGGCATCATCTGGCCCGATGAAGGTCCAAGCAATATCGTTGGCCTTTGCAAACTCAATTAACTTAGAATGTTCGGAAATAGAGATATTTACCAATTCCAGACCATCCAGAGTCATTCCATCATTTCCAGGGGCTACAAAAACTTTTTCAATGTCTTTTGATTCAAGTAATTTCTTAGCAATCGCATGTTCACGACCACCCGAACCGACAACTAACAGCTTCATCTCTCAACCTCTTTTGCGAATTATTTACTAACATTATATCACAAACGTTCGTTTTAATCTTGTTTTACTTAGCATTTTAAGCCAAAAAAGGAAAGAAACTGTTTTCTTCCCTTTTGTTTTCTTAATGTCTAAAATGTCTTACGCCTGTGAAGACCATAGTCAAGCCGTATTTATCCGCAGCTTCAATGGATTCTTGGTCACGGACAGATCCTCCTGGCTGGATGATGGCTTTAATGCCTGCTTTGGCGATTTCTTCCACGTTATCTGCAAACGGGAAGAAGGCATCGGAAGCAAGCACAGCGCCGTCAAGGCGATCTTTGGCTTGTTCAATGGCAATGCGAACAGAAGCCACTCGGTTGGTTTGACCTGGCCCAACGCCAAGTGTCATGTGGTCGTTGGTCACGATGATCCCGTTTGATTTGACGTACTTGATAGCTTTCCAAGCGAACTCAAGAGCAGTCGCTTCTGTCTCGGTTGGCTGGCGCTTGGTCACCACTTGCCAGTCAGCTGGACTTTCCTTGACCACGTCTTGATTTTGCACAAGAAGTCCACCAACCACGCCTGTGTATTCTGCCTCTACCTCACTAGCATCTTGAGCATCAAATGGCAAGGCAAGGATGCGCAAGTTTTTCTTTTTATTGGTCAAAATGGCTAGTGCTTCATCCGTATAGCTCGGTGCGATGATGATCTCGAGGAATACACCGTGCATCTTCTCAGCAGTCGCAGCATCCACCTCACGGTTAAGGACGACAATTCCACCAAAGATAGACACCGGGTCAGATTCATAAGCGTAGTCCCAAGCTGTTTCAATGTTGTCAGCCTGACCGATTCCACATGGGTTCATGTGTTTGAGAGCCACAACAGTTGGACGGTCTTTGAAATCACGGATGATACGGATAGCTGCATCCGCATCACGGATATTGTTAAAGGACAATTCTTTCCCGTTTAGCTGTTTAGCGGATGCAATGGAGTATTCCGTAGGAAGAGCTTTTTGGTAGAAGTCTGCATCCTGCTGAGGGTTTTCACCGTAACGCATGGGTTGCTTGAGGTCATAGGTCAAAGTGAGTTTTTCAGGTTTGCTTTCACCCACTTGAGCAGTGAAATATGCCGCAATCAAAGCATCATAAGCTGCTGTGTGGCGGAAAACCTTAGCCGCCAAACGTTGACGAGTTTCATAAGTAGTTTCACCATTTGCTGCCAATTCGTCCAAAACCACTGCATAGTCAGCAGGGTCTACCACAACCGTCACGCTAGCGTGGTTTTTCGCTGCTGAACGAAGCATGGATGGCCCACCGATATCAATATTTTCAACTGCATCTGCATACGTCACATCTGGTTTGAGAATCGTTTCCTTGAAAGGATAGAGATTGACTACCACAAGGTCAATGAGTTCAATCCGATTGTCCTTAGCCGCTTGAAGATGGCTATCCAAATCACGACGAGCAAGGAGACCACCATGGATATTCGGGTGCAGGGTCTTGACACGACCGTCCATCATTTCTGGGAACCCAGTCACATCATCAATCGCAATGGTCTCCACCCCAGCATTGTCAAGGACAACTTTGGTCCCACCTGTTGAGATAATATCCCAACCAAGTTTTTTGAGTTCTTGGGCAAATTCAACAATGCCCGCTTTGTCTGAGACGCTGATTAAGGCGCGTTTAGTCATGTTTTTTCCTTTCATTTACTTGTCCAACAATTCTCTAATAACCTCTGGATACAACTTGTACTCTGCTTCATGAATGCGAGCTTCGAAGCTTTCGATAGTATCATCAGCTAGCCGTGGCACACGGACCTGCTTGATAATCTTTCCAGTATCTACACCTGAATCCACCCAGTGAATGGTCACGCCGCTCTCAGCAACCCCAGCATTCCAAGCGTCCTCAATCCCATGAGCTCCTGGAAATTCGGGCAGGTAGGCTGGATGAATGTTGATAATTCGGCCCTCATAAGCTGCCAATAAGGTTGACCCAACGATTTTCATGTAGCCAGCGAGGCAAACCAAGTCAATCTGGTGTTCTTCCAAGAGTTCGACAAGAGCAGCTTCGTAGTCCGCCTTGTTCTCAAACTCCTTGAGTTCAAAAGCATAGGACAGGACGCCGAGCTTTTCTGCACGCTCGAGCACATAGGCGTCACGATGGTCTGAAAAGACAAACTCTACCGGAAATTCTTCGGCAATCACCTGAAAATTCGAGCCATTACCAGAGGCAAAAACCGCTATTTTTTTCATTTGATGATGACACTTTCGTTTTCTTTCTTGACGATGCGACCAATTTCATAAACTGGTTCATCCAGCAATTCCTTGACACGACCTACATTTTCAGGGCTAACTGCCAACATGAGTCCAACACCCATATTGAAGATTTCAAACATTTCTTCGTGCTTGATTTCACCGTATTTTTCAAGAGCCTTGAAAATCGGAAGCACTGGGACTTTGCTTTCCTCAATCTCCGCAGCTAGGTCAGCCGCAAACATACGAGGAACATTCTCGATAAAGCCACCACCTGTGATGTGGGCAATACCGTTGACCAACTCTTCCTTGATGAGTGGTAAGACAGCTTTGACATAGATACGAGTCGGCTCAAGAAGAACCTCCTTGAGTTTCTTACCTTCCAATTCTGGCAAAACTTCCTCACCTGTATAGTCGGCAAAGACACGACGAACGAGTGAGTAACCATTGGAGTGAATCCCACTTGAAGCAAGTCCGAGAAGAACATCACCTTCTGCCACCTTTGAACCGTCAATAATTTGAGATTTTTCAGCCACGCCGACCGCAAATCCAGCCAAGTCGTAGTCATCTTCGCCGTACATACCAGGCATCTCAGCCGTTTCCCCACCGATGAGGGCTGCACCAGCTTGCACACAACCTTCAGCCACACCAGCAACCACTTGTTCTAGTTTAGCTGGTTCATTCTTGCCAGTCGCGACGTAGTCCAGGAAGTAAAGAGGCTCCGCACCTGCAGCGATAATGTCATTAACACACATGGCCACACAATCCTGCCCAATCGTGTCATGCTTATCATACTTGATAGCCAACATGAGCTTGGTTCCGACACCGTCAGTCCCTGAGATCAAGACCGGCTCTTTGACACCTGTTTTTGAAAGGTCAAACATGCCACCAAAGCCACCCAGAGCTCCCATAACACCTGCACGTTCCGTACGAGCCACATGCTTTTTGATCCGTTCAACAACTTCATAACCCGCTTCAACATCCACACCAGACTGCGCATAAGCATTTTTATTTGTCATCTTTGTCTCCTCTTCCTTTCCTTTAATGGGGAGTCTTTATCCGTCTATTTATAAAAACTGGTCTTTTCTTCCAAACTTCTTTGATAGTCTTCCTCATAGTCGTAGAGAGGAGTTGGGTAGTCGCCGTCAAAGTAAGCGACACAAAGACCACCGTTTGGCGCATCTGTTTCAATCCCGATAGAATCAATCAAGCCATCAATCGAAAGATAGGTCAGACTATCCGCACCAATGATTTGGCGAGTTTCCTCGACCGTATGATTGGCCGCAATCAGCTCCTGACGCGTCTGGATATCAATCCCGTAAAAACATGGATAAGCTAGCGCAGGACTTCCAATAGCAACGTGAACCTCGGACGCACCTGCTTCTTTCAAAAGCTGAACGATACGGCGGGAGGTTGTCCCGCGGACAATGGAATCATCCACCATAACCACACGTTTTCCTTTGACAACACCTGAAACAGCAGACAGTTTCATCCGCACCCCTTGCTCCCGCAATTCTTGAGTCGGTTGGATAAAGGTGCGTTGGGTGTATTGGTTTTTGATGAGACCCATTTCATTTGGCAGACCGGATTCTTCTGCAAATCCCATAGCTGCGCTGAGTGAAGAATTGGGCACACCGACTACGATATCCGCCTCATGCTTGAATTCACGCGCTAGTTGCGCTCCCATTCTCTTACGAGCCGTATGGACGTTGACACCATGGATATTAGAGTCAGGACGGGCAAAGTAGATATACTCCATAGAGCAAATCGCCAACTGGGTATCATTCGTATAACTATCGTACTGAATCCCATTGTCATCCACGATTACAATCTCTCCTGGTTTTACATCGCGAATCCACTCGGCACCAATGACTTCAAAAGCACAAGTTTCAGAGGAAACAACAACTGCTCCATTGGCCATTTTCCCGATAGAAAGCGGACGGAAGCCATTAGGGTCAAGGGCCGCAACCAACTTGTCCTCAAATAGCAGGATATAAGCAAAGCCACCTTTGACGAGACTAAGTGCTTCCTTGATTTTACCCATCAAGTTCGGATTGTGACTCCGACGAATGAGGTGAGCCAAGATTTCCGAGTCCGAAGTTGAACTGAAAATAGCGCCACTTTGTTCCAATTCTTTCTTGAGCGATTCGGCATTGGTCAGATTTCCATTGTGAGCAAGTCCAAACTGCATATCATGAAAGCGAAAAAGGAAGGGCTGGATATTATCTACAGAAGCTTCGCCAGCCGTCGCATAACGAACATGCCCAATCGCGCTCGTACCAGTCAATTTATCCAAATTAGCTGGATTTTTGAAGACTTCTGATAAAAGCCCCATATCACGATGGCGCTTCAATTGCCCCTGATCATTGGAGAGGATTCCTGCCCCTTCCTGACCACGGTGCTGAAGACTATGGAGACCAAAATAGGTCAATTTAGCAGCATCTGGATGTCCCCAGATACCGAAAACACCACATTCTTCATTAAGAGATTTTACTTCGTATGTCATTTTTTATACCTTTTATTTCCCTGTGAAATAACACACAGCCGACGCGAACAGGTGCTGGTCTTTATTTCCTGGGATGTTTTGGAAGAGACCGTCTTCATAACGTTCTGAGTGACCCATTTTACCGATAATTTGGCCGTTCTTGCTGGTAATCCCTTCGATGGCATTTACAGAACCATTCGGATTGTACTTAGAATCCATACTTGGTTTGCCGTCAAAATCAACGTATTGGCTAAAGATTTGACCATTGTCACGGAGCTCTGCAAATTCCTCAGCCGTCACAACAAATTTCCCTTCACCGTGTGAAACCGGAATAGCGTGGATATCGCCCACTTGCACGCCAGCCAACCATGGCGAATTGGTATTGGCAATCCGAGTTTCCACCATCTTGGCCACGTGCTGGTTGGCATCATTGTAGAAGAGAGTTGGACTAGTACTGTTAGCATCCTCAAAGTTTCCGTATGGAAGAAGACCTGATTTGACAAGAGCTTGGAATCCGTTACAGATACCGATAATCAAGCCACCACGAGCGATAAAGCTATCAATCGCAGCACGCACTTTTTCATTAAGAAGGATATTGACAATAAATTTAGCTGATCCATCCGGCTCATCCGCAGCTGAGAATCCACCTGCAAAGAAGAGAATGTTTGCCTTGCCGATATTGTCAACCATGGTTTCAACTGACTTGACAATAGCTTCTTCATTCAAGGTCACAAATGGCACCAAGTTAACCTCTGCACCTTCTTTTTCAAATGCTTTAGCTGAGTCATATTCTGAGTTGGTTCCTGGGAAGACTGGGATGTAAACCACAGGCTTTTCAATAGTTTCCTTGGCTTTGATGACTGCGTCAGAAGCGACAGCTGGAACTTCAGCCAATTCTTTGGCTTGTGCAAATTCAGTAGGGTAAACTTCCTCTAGTTTTCCTTGGAAGACACTGTCAAGTTTCTGTCCATCTAACTTCACACCGTTGACAACGAGTGTAAAGTCTGCGCTTGTTTGACCGATTTTCTCTACTCCAGCAATCTCTTCAGGAGATGTGAAGACAAATCCGCCCAATTGAGCTGTTAAAGAACTTTCAAGTTCAGGCAAGGTCACCTCTGCACCGATATGGTTCCCAAAGGTAGCAAGAGCCAAGCTTTCAACGATACCACCATATTTAACAGCTGATGCAGATGTTACTTTGTGTCCAGCTTGGATAGCTTCAAATTGAGCAAAGTTAGACTTAATCAAGTCAAAATTAATCTCTGCAGAGAGGGCTTGACCTGGGATGTAGTAGATATTTTCACCAGCAGTCTTGAACTCTGGAGAGAGCACCTTACGACTATCTGCAGTTGTGACACCAAAAGCAACCAGGGTTGGTGGTACGGTTAATTCTTCAAAGGTACCAGACATAGAGTCTTTACCTCCAATAGATGGCAAGCCAAGTTGGATTTGTGCTTCGATAGAACCTAGAAGAGCCGCTACCGGCTGACCAAAACGCTCTGCTTGTTTATCCATGCGCTCAAAATACTCTTGGTAAGAGAAGCGAGCCTTGGACCAGTTTGCACCAGCAGCAACCAAACGAGCAGTTGCTTCGATAACCGCATAAGCAGCGCCATGATATGGAGACCATTCTGCAACATAAGGGTTAAAACCTTGGGCCATGACTGACGCAGTGTGAGTTACACCGTGCTGAACTGGCAATTTCTGCACAGATGCCTCAGTTGGTGTGAGTTGGTAGCGACCACCAAGTGGGTGATTGACAGTTGAACGACCGACCGAACAGTCAAAGATGGTTTGCAATCCTTTTTGACTCGCATGGTTGAGATCAGACAGAACCGCAAGGGTATCAGCTTCAAGTGTGTCAGCAGATGTTTGACGTTCTTCTGGAAGCTTGACATCCTTGTCTACCACCTTGGCATCTACGACCACGCGCACACCGTTTGTATCAAGGAAACGGCGTTCCAAGTCGACAATGGTTTCACCATTCCAGTGCATGACTAGATTTGGCTTTTCTGTCACTATCGCAACCACAACAGCGTCAATATTTTCTTTATTACATTCCGCAACGAAGGCATCTACGTCTTCAGGACGCACCACAACTGCCATCCGTTCTTGTGATTCAGAGATAGCAATTTCTGTACCATTCAAGCCTTGGTATTTAAGAGGAACCTTATTGAGGTCGATTTCAAGACCATCTGCCAATTCACCGATAGCCACACAGACACCGCCCGCTCCAAAGTCGTTAGATTTCTTGATCAGACGAGTGACATCTCCATTACGGAAAAGACGTTGAATCTTGCGCTCTTCGATGGCATTCCCTTTTTGAACCTCAGCACCAGCAGTCTCTACAGACTCAACTGTTTGAACCTTAGAAGACCCTGTCGCACCACCGACACCGTCACGTCCAGTCTTACCACCGAGCAAGATAATCACGTCACCAGCTTCCGGTTTTTCACGAACAACATTTTCCTTAGGAGCAGCACCGACAACGGCACCTAGCTCCATGCGTTTAGCTACAAAGCCTGGGTGGAAGTACTCACGAACGTAGGTCGTCGCAAGTCCAATCTGATTCCCGTAAGAAGAATAACCATGAGCCGCTGTCTTCGAAATGACTTGTTGTGGCAATTTACCAGCGCGAGTTTCTGAAATCGGAGCTGTAATATCACCCGCGCCTGAGATACGCATAGCTTGGTAAACGTAGGAACGGCCTGACAATGGGTCACGAATGGCGCCACCTATACAAGTAGCAGCCCCACCAAATGGTTCAATTTCCGTTGGGTGGTTGTGGGTTTCGTTTTTGAACATGAGGAGCCAGGGCTCTTTCACACCATTGACATCCACCTCAATTTCAACTGAGCAGGCATTGATTTCGTCTGACACTTCCATATCATCCAAACGTCCATTAGCACGCTCATAACGACCGAAAATAGTTGCCATATCCATCAAGGTTTGTGGTTTTTCAGAACGGCCTAATTCCTCGCGCATGGCGATATACTTGTCATAAGTCGCTTGCAATTGTTTTTGGAATTTAGAAGCTGAAAAATCAATCTGTTTCAACTCTGTCTCAAAAGTAGTGTGACGGCAGTGGTCAGACCAGTAAGTATCCAAAACCTTGAGCTCCGTCTCAGTTGGTACACGCCCGATAGACTTGAAGTAGTCTTGGATAAAGAGCAAATCATCCACTTCCATTGCCATCCCTTGTTCGGCCTTGTAGCGGGCAAAGTCTTCTGCTGTATAGCTTTCAAAGAAGGTCAATTTAGGAATAGTCTTGTCTGACTCAGAAAATTCCTGCTTGGCAATTCCTGTCGTGATGTCCTTGAAACGAGAATCCACTGGATTAAGCAGATAGTTCTTGACAGCTTCCAACTCAGTCGCATCAATATCTTTATTGACCAAGTAAAGTTGAGCTGTGTTGACCGTCACATCACTCGAACTTCCCAGTAAAAGCAAGGCTTCCTGTGAAGAAGCTGCACGCTGGTCAAACTGCCCTGGCAGGCTTTCAATGGCAAAAAATGCATAATTGGCAAGATCCGCCTGCACAGCCGCTTCATCCAATACATGATCTGTCACCTGCTCAGAGAAGATATGTTTTTCTGCAGGTGCAAACAAGTTCTCTGCCAAATCAAAGACATCATAAACTTGCACAATGCGAATATTTTTCAAAGTTGACAATCCCAAGTTGTGCTGGAGTTCCCTTACCAAACTCTCTGATTTGACCTGAAAATCAGCCTTTTTCTCAACAAAAATACGTTTATTCATCAATTCTTATTCCTTTATTTCAGCTCTTGCAATGTTCCCAAATCACCTTGAAGGTGTTATTTCAAACCCTGCAATTTCTCCCAGACAATCTCGTAAACATCTGTCAATTCTCCGAGTCCTCTGCGGAAAACATCCTTATCCATGTGGTTGCCATCCGCATCCCACAAACGGCAGTTATCTGGTGAAAATTCGTCTGCCAAGATAATCTTGCCATCCTTGTCAAAACCAAACTCTAGCTTAAAGTCAATCAATTTGAGGCCAATCTCAGCAAACCAAGTCTTCAAGAGCTCATTGATACGACGGGTTTCTTCCTTCAAGTAAGCAATCTGCTGGTCATCCGCAATTTTAAGGAATTTCACATGCTCGTCATTGATAAAGGGATCATCCAAATCATCATTTTTATAGTAAAATTCGACAATTGGAGTCTCAAATGCGATACCTTCTTCTACGCCAAAACGTTTTGAAAAGGAACCAGCCGTGTAGTTGCGGAGCACAACTTCCAAAGGAATAATCTCCACCTTTTTATTGAGTTGTTCCGTGTCCGAAATTTTCTCCACAAAGTGAGTCGCTACACCAGCAGCATTCAACTTTTCAAAAATAAAAGATGAAATCTGATTATTCAAGACTCCCTTACCCGCAATCTGCTCTTTCTTGACACCGTTAAAAGCAGTCGCCTGGTCCTTGTAAGTTGAAATAATGAGATTTTCATCCTCAGTTGTATAGATATCCTTGGCTTTTCCCGAATAGATTAGTTGTTTTGACATTTTAAAGTTCGCCTTTCGTTTTACTTGAGCACATTCTACCATAAAAGTATGAAAAATTCAAGATTTTTACGAATAAATAACATTTTCCTGTTTTAAGCGTAAAGAAAAACTGCAAGATAGGCTCTTCTTACAGTTTTAAAATCATTTATCCTCTGAAAAACACGAATATTACCCTTTATTCAAAAATTGATCCCAAAAATAACGGAGATAGCTTTTCTTTCCCGTAATCATCTGCAGGCGACCTTCTAAGCCATAGCGAAGTGTTGCAGCTTGCTCAGAAGTCAGGTGGGTCTCCGCCTCAATTTTAAAGAAATTTCCTTGTTTAGTCTTTGTAGCTGTCGCATCAATACTTGTAATCGTAGAATCCAGGAAAATTTGATTCTTCGCATCATTAGTCGTAGTATAACGGACAGAGTCCCCAATCTTGACTCTAGCAACATCTTTTGAACTGAGATAGGCTGTGAGTTTGATTTTTCCTTCTTTTTCCAAAGATGGGTAGAGTTGGGCTAGCAAGGTTCCTTCTGCGACCATCGTAGATTCACTAGTCTCAGGATTAAGGTGAAGCACCCCATCCTCACTTGCTGTAATCTTCCCTTTATCTAGGAGACCTCCCTGTACCTTCTTACCCGATTCTGCCTCCAAAATTTTCTGATCTAGAAGGGTCAATTCCTGACCAACCTTAGCCAAGTGTTGTGATTTGAGGGATTCTAATTGACTGCTTAAACCAGACGCATAGGCTTGCTGGGTTCCCGAACCTGCATACTGGACGCGGTAAGTAGCAAGACTAGATTCTAACTGAGAAAGCTGTGCTTCAATCTGTGCAACAGCCTGAGCCTTAGCTTGCGGATTTTCCTCCCTCTGAGACTTGTAGGACTGGTAGAGAGAGTAGGCTAGATTCTGACTGGTCAAGGAAGCACCTGTTTCAATAGCCGACTTAGCTGTCTGGTAATCGCGAATTTTAGCCTCTGTTTGACTGATGAGGTTCCCGATCTCAGCTTGGGTTTGACTAGTTGCTGCATTCTGGGACGCGATGGTCTCATTTTGCTGAGAAACATTGCTCCTAAGACTACTAGCTTGGCTGAGATAGTCCCGAAACATCTCTTGGTAACCAAACTTATCCGCCTCTGGAAATTGATTACTCCCCTCTTGCAAACTGGATTGCAAATACCCTAACTGCTTTTTTTGATCCTTTAACATCTCCAACTGACTGGCGTATGCCTCAACTTGGACAGCTTCCGCCCCTTGCTGGTACTGAACGAGCAGATCTCCTTGCTTAACCAACTTGTTTTCTTCCAGATAGTTGCCCACAATGCGTTGATTGCTAGTCGACTGGATGTTAACAATGATCCGACTAGGTTCGACTGTCGCTCTGGTAGACAAACTCATCTCCTTCTCTGCAAAAACTGCAAATCCTAACAGAAATACGAGCAGAAGTGACATAGGTAAAATCACCCGACTGGAAAAATTATGGTAACGACGATTATAAAACTCCGCACTTTCTAAAAATTCTGGTTTCATCCTCTCCTCTTTCTAGCTATTCACCAAATGAGCGTAAAAACCATCCTGTGCAAGCAAGCCTGCATGGGTGCCCTCTTCGACAATCTTGCCCTGATCCAAAACAACAACCTTTTCTGTCCGCTCAGCGATGGTCAAGCGATGGGCGATGAAAATCAAGGTCTTGTCTAGAGCCATAAGATTATCCACGATCCGCTTCTCTGTTAAAATATCCAAACTGCTGGTCGCCTCGTCCAAGATTAGGACAGGGGCATCCGTCAAGAGAGCACGCGCCAGAGCGATTCGCTGCCGTTGTCCACCTGAAATTCCTGCCCCATCCGAAGTCAATTCTGTCTGATAATTCAGGGGCATACGCTCAATATCCTCCCGAATCTCGGCCAACTCGACTGCTCGTAAGATATCTTCCTGAGTCGTCCCCTCCTTGGCTCCAAGGAGAAGATTCTCCAAAATCGTTCCGTTAAAGACATAGGGCTGTTGAGGCAGGTAGTTGATATACTGACGCAAAGCCTTTTTGTCAATCTGATTGAGATTGACACCACCCAGACTAATCTCTCCTTGACTAGGGTCGTAAAAATTAACCATCATCTTTGCCAAGGTGGTCTTTCCTGACCCTGAAATCCCCACAAAAGCCATCTTAGACCCTTGCGGAATGGTCAAATTGATATCCGACAAGACATCACGCCCATAGCCATACTTATAGTGAACCTGCTTGAAGGCCATCTCTCCCTTCATCATACTCAGATCTTCTACCGTTTTCTTCTCCTCAAACTCCGAAGTTACTAGATAAACCTCATTTAGACGGTTATTGGCGACCTGCGCTGTCTGAAGTTTGGTTTGTAGGTTGATGATATTTTCCAAAGGATTGGTAAAGTAAACAAGCAAAGTATTATAAGTAATCAGCTGGCCCAAACTCATTTTCCCATCCATGACGAGAATGGCTCCCAGCCAGAGAACGGCAACATTGAGCAGGAGCTGGGCAACTTTTTTCAGTGCCTTTTGCTGGCTTTCTGCCCGACTGTAGGTAAAGGATTTTTTCAGATAAGTTACAAATTCCTTGTCAATCTTTTGATAGCGCGAACTTTCACTGGTCAAAGACTTAATGGTCTCAATACCGTTGATGTCCTCGATGATAGAAGAAGACAGAACTGCATTGGCTTCCATAGTATCCCGATTCATCTTTTCAAAAGGCTTCATAAAGGCAAAGATAATCACTGTATAGAGGGGAAGCGCAAGCAGACTAATGAAAAAGAGTGTCATATTTTGTGAAAACAAGGCAAGCGAGATAATCAAAATCGTCGACACATCTAGGAAAATCGACAGAATGGTCGACGCTAGCGCGTCAATGATACTGTTAGCATCCGTGAAACGAGACACGATTTCTCCTGTCCTGCGTGTCGCGAAAAAGGACATCGGCAGGTGAAAAACATGCTTGATGTAGGACAAAATCACGTCAATCGACAAGCGTTGCCCAAGGATTAGTAGAAGATATTCCTGGGCATAAGACAAAATCTGCTGGAGGATATAGACGATGACCAGCCCAATAGAGATAATACCCAGTGTCGAGCGCATTTGGTCTGGCACGTAACTATCAATGATGGACTGAAGATAGTAGGAGCCCACAATGTTAATCAGTGTTACCAAGAGTGTCGCTAGGACGATATTGGTAATTAAGCCATGCTGTTTGAGTAAAATAGGCAAGAAGGATAGGAGCCCCTGTTTTTTCTCCTTATGGGGTTTATAGTCTGGAGATGGCGCCATAAAAATACTGACTCCTGTCCACTCTTGCGCAAAACGCTCACGGGAAATCTTGGTCAGCTTGACACCAGGATCCGGATCAGCGATATGAATGTGCTTTTTATCCTGACCTGTCACCACATAGTAGTGGAGTAACTTCCCTTCCTTGAGCACATGGGCCACAAAAGGAAAGGTCAAATCTGGCAGATCAAAGAGCGTCATATCCGCCTTGATAGCCCGCGTCTCAAACCCAATCTCCTCTGCCACCTTTACAAGTCCCAAAGCCGTCGTCCCATCCATAGTCGTCTTGGCCAACTCTCGTAGATGAGCCAAGGAGTAATAACTACCGTAGCAACCAAAGACCATAGCCAAGGAAGCCACGCCACAATCCATCTGATCCACCTGGGGACGATAGTGCCTTTTCCTAAATTTCATATCCTTCTCCTTTTTCTAACAATCTCTTTAAAAATTTGTAACATTATTCTAACTAAATAAGGATAAAAACAGGAAAATATTCCTAAATAAACTATTTTTGCACCTAAAACGCACTTTAAAAAGCATAAACTATCATTTAAATGTAAAAAAGCAGAACAAAAGTTCTGCCTGTTTAAAGTAACCGTTAAAAAATGAATGCCTAGAAATAAACTATTCTGAAATGATATTTCTATAAAGTGAGCTAAATGTCATCAAGAATGATGAAATCTTAGGTAGATCAAAATATTCAAACTACGTAGGTAGATTTATTTTGTTTACATCAGCCACAATTCTAATCATTAGATAAGCCATCGAGCTAGACAATTCAATAAACTCTGGCCAAGCTTTTTGTAGTAATTGAACGACTTTCATCTCCAACTCCAATCTGACATTCCATCAATTCTCAATCTTACTATCTGTTGTTTTGTACTTGTATCCTACATAAAACAAACTAAGCAGAATCGGATAGGTCTCTGGATAAAACAAGATGGAAAAACTCCGCCATTTACATGCACAAAATCCTTTCCATTCAGATTCATCATTTATAGTTTTGATTATTTTTCTTCAAATCTTTACAAAAAATACCAAAATGGCCTGAGGCAAGCAAGCCAACTAAAGTCCATTGCCAATCAAAGGATACTAATGAACCTGTACGAATCACATGAAGTATAAGATTAAGACCTATTCCCAACAAAGAAAGTATAGTGGCTAGTTTAGGTAAGAGTGTATTGAGATTAAGGTTGCGATTGCTCATTACCTAACGCCCGCGACGAGCCAAATCTGAACCAAATTTGTAACCAGCCCCAAATGCACTGAATGCAATAGCACTTAGACCAAATATAATCGAAATAGGCTCAATTCCTCCTTCGATTGCTTGCAAGTCTTTCTCATCAATTACTTGAAATTTATCCATTCTCTTCTCCTTCATTTCTATATATTAAAATAAATGTCATCAAAAATAATGAAATCGTTGGTATATCAAAATATTCAAACCATATAGGTAGGTTTATTTTGTTTACATCAGCCACTACTCTAATACTTATATAAGCCATCGAGCTGAATAATACAGTCAACTCTGGCCAATATTTCAGTATCAATTGTATGATTTTCATCTCAGACTCCAATGTTATGGCCGATTAGCATAATAACCTGCCGCAACTCCTGCACCTGCTGTAGCTGTAGCAAGTGCTGCCACACCTCCAATTAATTTCCAACTAACAACTACCCCGCCAATAACAATCGGTGCAATTCCCCCATTCACATCCGTCAACTCTTCTTCTGTAAGAGCTGCAAAGTTCTGTTCCATGTTGTCAAAGTTTGTCATCTTTTTCTCCTTATTTTTTTTTCTATATATCTAATCTTTAACCTCTAAGCCACTTAAATAGCCAGATTGGGTAAATTACTGAAATCATTTTCTTATCTCCTTCCCTTTTTCCTTACCTATCTATTCGAAAAACAATTCGAAAATGAACAATTCATTCATTTTTATTTTAAAAGCCACTTAATGAACCACGGATAAAGACCAGTCACATACATAAACGTTCCTCCTTTTTCTTTCTCATATCTTTATTCGCAATTTCTACTAAAAGTTTCCCTTTTTCTGCAAATAAAAAAACAACATGACTTGCATGTTGCTTTTTGCTATTCTTTACTTTTGACAACTGCTACCACATCTCCTACACTTTGCAGTTGGTCAATTTCCTCATCACTGATTTCAATTCCGAATTCATCTTCTAGTGTCAAGACGAACTCCATCAAGTCCACTGAGTCCGCATCTAGGTCATCTTTCAAACTCAAGGCTTCTGTTACGACAAAGTCCTCTCCCTGTCGCTCTTGGATAATGGTTACAATACGGTCAAAAATTTCTTTTTCTGTCATCTTTTTATTCTCCTGAAAATTCACGCGCAGTCTGGGCGACTACGTCTGTTTCTAGCATGGTACGAATCTGGCGAATCGTACTATACACAGCCTTGGCATCACTTGAGCCATGAGTTTTTACAACCGGTGCCTTAACACCAAACAAGACCGCTCCACCAACATCTGAATAGTTAAGCTGTTTTTTCAAACCTTTAAGGCTATCCTTGAGAAGAAGAGCACCTAGTTTCGCTCGAAGACCACCACCTGTAATAGCGGTCTTGAGCAAGCCCATGATTCCCATGGCTGTCCCTTCAATAGATTTGAGCACAGCGTTTCCCGTGAAACCATCTGCCACAACAACATCCGCAACGCCATTCATCAAATCACGCGCTTCCACGTTTCCGACAAAATTCAAGCTTTCATCAGCTGCTAGCAAGGCGTAGGTTTCCTTACGAAGGGGATCACCCTTGCTGCTTTCTGTTCCATTGTTGAGCAAACCAACACGTGGTTTCGAAATCCCACGAACATTTTTCGCATAAAAGGAACCCAAAACAGCGTATTGGTGCAGATGATGGGCTGTATTTTCCGCATTGGCTCCAAGGTCTAGCATGTCAAAGCCTTTGCCATCAATGGTCGGTAAGGTCGACATGAGTCCAGGACGGTCGATATTCTTGATACGACCTACAATGAAGAATCCTGCAGCCAACAAGGCACCTGTATTCCCAGCCGAGAGGACAGCGTCTGCCTCTCCTTCTTTGACTGCCTTAGCCGCTAATACCATACTGGCATTTTTCTTCTTACGAATAGCTTTTGTAGGTTCATCATCAAAATCAATCTTCTCATCCGTATGGATAATGCTGACACGTTCTGTCGCTGTTAGATATTGCTTGATTTTGCTTTCGTCTCCATAGAGTTGAACCTCAATATCTGAAAAGTCAGCCAGGGCTTGATTGACACCCTCAACGATAGCTTGAGGTGCATAATCGCCCCCCATAGCATCTACTGCGATTTTTTTCATTTGTCTTCCTCTTTTAGTAATTGTCCCCAGTCTGCTAGGGAATCAATAAATTTCTTTGATTTTAGGTGAATTCCAACATACTCTTCGTAGAGTTGATCTATAAACTTGCGCAAGTCTTGCTTGATTTCCGGCTTGAGCGAAATGGTCTCCAAGGTCTCAAAATCAATGGCTTGAAATTGATTGAGTAGATAAGGGATATTGGGATTGAGATGGCAACGTCTCTCATCTTCATGATAATGCTCTGGGCAGAGGCAGGCTCCATATTTGAAAGAAAAGTCAAAAGCCTGACCGATCCGATGGCAAAAGACACACTCATTAAAATTAAGGCTAATCCCAAATCGGGTCAAGATTTGAATTTCAAAAATATTGGTCAAAACCTGATAATCCAAACCCTCTTCCATCAACTCCAAAGTCTTTTGCAAAAAAGCAAACAAGGGAGCATCTTGCTGATTGTCCTGCAAACTAGCATCTGCAAGAGCAGCAACATAGGTCGCATAAGCCATGACAAAGAGATCACTATTAATCTTAGGAAAGGTCATCACCTCATGGTAGTCCTCGATATAGCTGAGCCCATCATCATTGATTCGTAAGAGAAATCGCGCCAACACCAAGGGCTGAATAACCGGAGCTAGTTTGGACTGACCAGCGTGTTTGACGAAAAACATGCGCTTGCCAGCCTGCTCGGTAAAAATCTTGACTAACTTGTCATCCTCACGAAAATTACGATTGTAGAGCACCAAGCCTTGACTCGTGATAGACTGAATCATGCTTCTCTCATGTACTCCTCAAGTCGTTTCATGGCTTCTTTGATAGTCTCCATGCTAGCTGCATAAGATAGGCGAACATAGCCTTCTCCGTAGCGTCCAAAGGCGGCACCAGGGATAAAGGCAACAGCCTTCTTCTGAGCAAAATCCTTCAGAAAAGCAAAGGAGTCTTGATTGTAGCCAGCAGGAATCTTAGCAAAGATATAGAAGGCACCGTCTGGTTTAATAATCTCAAAACCAAGAGCAGTCATTTTCTCGATAATATAATCACGACGCTGGATGTACTCCTTCTTCATAGGCTCCGCGTCGTTTTTACCCGCCGTCAAAGCCTCCACCGCAGCATGTTGAGCCATAGTGTTTGCGGCAGTTACCAAGTACTGGTGACTCTTGATTAACTGAGCTGTAAAGGCCACAGGAGCAAAGATAAAGCCTAAACGCCAACCTGTCATAGCATGAGACTTAGATAAACCATTGATAATAATAGCCTGATCTCTCAGCATAGTTCCCAAAGATACATGGGCTTCGCCTGTATAGGTTAATTCTGAGTAAACCTCATCACAGACAACGAAAATCTCATACTTGCGTAAAACGTCCGCCAAGGCTTCCAACTGCTCCCGACTATAGGTAATTCCTGTCGGATTGGCTGGATAGTTGAGAATGACCGCCTTGAGCTTGTCGCCTTGCTCCAAAATGGCCTTTTCCAACATCTCAGGAGTCAAGACAAAACCATTTTCAGTCGTATCAATCTCGACAACCTCTGCCCCAACTAGATTGACAATCGGCTCATAACCTGGATAGGCAGGAGCTGGCAAGAGCACCTTATCTCCCTCTTCCAAAATAGCTGTCAAAGTAGCCGATAAAGCCTCTGTCGCCCCAATTGTAACCAAGATCTCATTTTCAGGATTATAATCTAGCTGGTATTTTTCTTTTACAAAATCACTGGCTGCCTGACGTAACGTTAACAGACCACTCATCCCTGTATAGTAGGATTGGTTCTGGTCGATGGCCCGCTTAGCCGCTTCCTTAACATGATCTGGCGTTGTAAAATCAGGTTCCCCCAAGGTTAAACGCAGGACCCCAGGAATCTCCGAAATAGCCTGGTCAAACTGGCGAATCAACGAAACTTGAATCTTATCTAATTGTTTATTAAAGCGCTTAGTTAAGTCCATAGATACCTCCTACTCTCAAAACGTATCTCTATTATACTACAAAAGCCCCCCGACCGCAAAAATACATTATATAATATCTTTCCACTTTCTATTTTACTTTTCCTGTTTACAGGTCTATAATGGTAACAGATTATGATTGGAGGTTTTTATGTCATTTCTATCAAAAAATGGAGCAGGCATCTTGGCCTGCCTTCTCATTTCTATCATTTCTTGGTTTCTAGGAGGACTTTTCCCCGTCGTGGGTGCACCCGTTTTTGCAATCTTTATAGGAATGCTCCTACACCCCTGGCTCTCCCCCTACAAACAACTAGATGCAGGTTTGACCTTTAGTTCCAAAAAATTACTCCAGTATGCTGTTATCTTACTTGGTTTTGGTCTCAATATCTCGCAAGTCTTTGCAGTCGGACAAACTTCACTCCCTGTCATCCTATCAACGATTTCAATTTCCTTGATTGTCGCCTACCTCTTCCAGCGTTTCTTTGCACTAGACACAAAACTGGCTACCTTGATTGGAGTGGGTTCTTCTATCTGTGGTGGTTCTGCCATTGCTGCGACAGCGCCCGTTATCCATGCCAAGGAAAAAGAAGTTGCCCAAGCCATTTCCGTTATCTTTTTCTTCAATATCTTGGCTGCGCTCATCTTTCCAACTCTAGGAACCTGGCTTCACCTATCTAATGACGGCTTTGCTCTCTTTGCAGGAACTGCGGTCAATGATACTTCTTCTGTAACGGCCACAGCTAGTGCTTGGGACAGTCTTTACCAGACCAATACCCTCGAATCGGCAACCATTGTTAAACTCACGCGCACCTTAGCGATCATTCCCATCACTCTCTTCCTCTCCTACTGGCAAAGTCGCCAACAAGAAAATAAACAAGGCCTACAACTGAAAAAAGTTTTCCCACTTTTTATCCTTTATTTTATCCTGGCCTCTCTCTTAACGACTCTTCTCACCTCTCTCGGTGTGTCTAGTAGCTTCTTTACCCCTCTCAAACAACTCTCTAAATTCTTTATCATCATGGCCATGAGTGCTATCGGTCTCAAAACCAATCTGATTGCCATGGTTAGATCCAGTGGCAAATCTATTGTCCTCGGAGCCCTTTGCTGGATTGCTATCATCCTCACCAGTCTTGGCATGCAAGCATTGATTGGTACTTTATAATACAAAAAGGTAGCCCATGGCTACCTTTTTATTTCTCAAGAATTAAGCGAGTATGTTCTCTCTTGATACAGCGATTCATCACGATGTCATCGCATCCTCCAGCACGCAAGATTTCTTCCGCTTCTAGATTTTCAAGTCCTAATTGCGCCCAAAAAATCTTGGCATCAGCCTTGAGAAAATCACGCGCCACATCTGGTAAAAACTCGCTACGTCGGTATACATTGACAATGTCCACAGGAAAAGGAATCTCAGCTAGACTCGCATAAGCCTTTTCTCCCAAGATTTCCCCACCTGCAGCCTTGGGATTAACTGGAATGATTTTATAGCCCCGAGCTTGCATTTCCTTGGTTACTCGATTACTAGTTGTTTCCTCACGGTCAGACAAACCCACTACCGCTAACGTTTTACTAGTCGCCAGATACTGACGGATTACACCATCACTTGGATTGATAAATTCTTGACTCATAGAGATCCTCCTTTTTTCTCAGTATAGCACATTTTGAAAAGGCTTGCAGGTTTTGACTATAAAAATCTCCTAGCAAGAAAAGAAACTTGCTAGGAGAACGATCTATTTCAAGTGAAAGATTAAATCTTTTTCTCAATACAAAATAGAGGAGAAAGAGGACGTTTTTCGTGGATACGAACGATGGCATCTCCTAAGAGGTGGGCAATAGAGATCTGTTCAATCTTATCAATCAAACGCTCTTCTGGTAGGTAGATAGTATCCAAAACAACCAATTTCTTAATAGCTGATTTTTGGATATTGTCCATAGCTGGCCCTGAAAGAACTGGGTGCGTACAGCTTGCGTAAACTTCAACAGCACCTGCTTCAGCAAGAGCATCCGCCGCATGACAAATAGTTCCAGCTGTATCGATCATATCGTCAATCAAAATACAAGTCTTACCTTCTACCTTACCAATGATGTTCATTACTTCACTGGTATTCATCTTGTCTACACTACGGCGCTTGTCAATAATCGCAATCGGAGTTTTCAAAAACTCTGCCAATTTACGAGCACGAGTCACCCCACCATGATCTGGGCTGACAACCACGTAGTCAGAGCCAACCATACCACGACGTTCAAAATAGTCCGCAATCAAGGGAGCACCCATCAAGTGATCTACAGGAATATCAAAGAATCCCTGAATCTGCGCAGCATGCAAGTCGATTGTCAATAAACGATCTACCCCAGCTACTTCAAGCATATTTGCAACAAGTTTTGAAGTGATTGGCTCACGCGCGCGCGCCTTTCTATCCTGACGTGCATAGCCATAGTAGGGCATAACAACATTGACAGATTCTGCACTGGCACGCTTCAATGCGTCCACCATAATCAAAATTTCAAGTAAATTATCATTTACAGGTGAACTAGTTGATTGTAGGATAAAGACGTGTTTTCCACGGATTGATTCTTCAATGTTGACCTGAATCTCCCCATCTGAAAATTGGCGAACAGTCGATTTCCCCAACTCTATCCCAATTTCTTGCGCCACACGCTCTGCCAATTCTCTATTAGAAGAAAGGGCAAACAGCTTTAAATCAGAAAAAGACATGATTTCCTCCGGTATTTATGTATCACTTGTTTTTTACACAACATTTTCCATCTACCATTGTAGCGCTTTTTCCTTTATTTTTCAATCAAAAATAAAACAAGAGTAAACATTTATACCCTTGTTTTATACTGTTTTATATTAGCTATATTAAAACTGAAAATCCTACATTTTAACAATCGATTTTATGCTAGGATGAGATTTTTTCGAGACAAAGTTAGTATACTTCTCTCATACTTCCTGTATCCACATCATAGACAGCACCTGAAATAACCACATCATCAGGAATCAGTGGAGACTCTCTAAGCAATTGCATATCCTCTCTCACACTCTCTTCAACATCCTGAAATGGTAAAAAATCTTGATCAGACACATCAACTCCGAGCTCGTGTTTCAAATGTTCATGAAAACTTTCATTTTGAAAGGTTTGAGCTCCACAGTCTGTATGGTGCAACACCACAATCTCTCTTGTCCCCATTTGTTGCTGGGAAATTACCAGTGAACGAATCATGTCCTCAGTTACTCGACCACCCGCATTCCGCAAGATATGAGCATCCCCAAGGGCCAAACCTAGAGCTTGCGCAACGTGTAGACGTGAGTCCATACAGGTCACGATAGCTACTCTGGTTTTGGGTTTAAGTGGCAGATTTAACTGCCCATGTAGGGCAACATAAGCCTGATTGGCTTGCATAAACTGTTCAAAATACGACACGATTCCCTCCTCAAAAATTTGACAATCAAATATTTCTCCTATCTTATCATTTTTAAGAAGATTTGTCACGGATTATGCAAAGACCTTTTTCAAAACTTCCTGAATAGTCGTCACACCAATGACTTCAATTTCCTTGGGTGGAGTGATTCCTGTCAAGGAATTCTTGGGTACATAAATCTTGGTAAAGCCCAGTTTTGCCGCTTCATTAATACGTTGTTCGATGCGATTCACGCGCCGAATTTCTCCGGTCAAGCCCAGTTCACCCACAAAACATTCCTGAGGATTGGTAGGCTTGTCCTTGTAACTAGAGGCAATAGCCACTGCAACGGCTAAGTCAATGGCAGGCTCATCCAATTTCACGCCACCAGCAGATTTGAGATAGGCATCCTGATTTTGCAAGAGAAGCCCTGCTCGTTTTTCCAAAACAGCCATAATCAGACTCGCACGATTGAAATCAAGTCCTGTCGTCGTGCGCTTAGCATTTCCAAACATGGTTGGTGTTACCAAAGCCTGGACCTCCGCCAAAATCGGACGGGTCCCTTCCATGGTCACAACGATTGACGAGCCAGTAGCCCCATCCAAACGCTCCTCTAGGAAAACTTGACTCGGATTGAGCACCTCAACCAATCCACCTGACTGCATCTCAAAGATGCCAATCTCATTAGTGGACCCAAAACGGTTTTTGACTGCTCTCAAGATACGGAAGGTATGGTGGCGTTCCCCTTCAAAGTAAAGCACCGTATCTACCATATGCTCCAACATACGAGGACCAGCCAGAGTACCTTCCTTGGTCACATGCCCTACGATAAAGATGGCAATGTTATTAGTCTTGGCTAGCTGCATGAGTTCAGCTGTCACCTCTCGCACTTGAGACACAGATCCTTGCACCCCTGAAATCTCAGGAGACATAATAGTCTGGATAGAGTCAATGATGAGAAAGTCAGGTTGGATACGCTCTACCTCAGCTCGAACGCTCTGCATATTGGTCTCTGCATAGAGATAAAACTCACTATCAATATCCCCCAAGCGCTCTGCTCGTAGCTTGATTTGCTGGGCAGACTCCTCCCCACTGACGTAGAGAACAGTTCCCACTTGAGACAACTGGGTTGAAACTTGTAGGAGAAGGGTTGATTTCCCGATTCCTGGATCCCCACCGATAAGGACGAGACTTCCTGGTACCACTCCGCCTCCAAGCACACGGTTAAATTCCTCCATCTCGGTCTTGGTTCGATTGACATTGATAGACGTTACTTCAGCCAGTTTCATAGGCTTGGTTTTTTCACCTGTCAAGGACACACGCGCATTCTTAACCTCGACAACCTCGATCTCTTCTACAAAAGAAGACCAAGCTCCACAGTTTGGACAGCGTCCTAGGTATTTGGGTGAGTTATAAGCACAATTTTGACAAATAAAAGTTGATTTTTTTTTAGCTATGATGATTCTCCTTCTACTGCAACTCCTATAGAGCGCCACTTATACAATGTATTTTGAAATTTCTTCTGGTTGACAACTCCGACAGCAGACAAATCGACAGAAACCTGATAATTCTCCTTGACAGCTGCCAAAACGGAGGCCTTAACACAGCCATTGCCATCTACCCCTATAAACTCTATACTTTTAGCACCGTTTCCCTCTAAAAAATCTTTTAAATCTGGATTAGTAAAGCAAGAAGCCCGACGCTTCTCAAAGATACGAGAAGATACAAGCAGCAAGCCGGTCGCAAATTTCTTCTTTCTATCTTTTCTCTCCCAGAAAAAACGATTGAGAATATAGATAACTCGGTCACTGGGATAAGCAGCAATTTTGTCATTTACAGCTGCAGTCAGTTCTTCATGATATGCTTTTCCTACAGCAACATAATCTGACTGCATGTCTACAACTAATAAATAGTCTGCCATTTTATTCCTCTATTTCCCAGTTGACCCAAACCCACCTGTTCGAACGCCATTCGCCTCATCTCCGTCTGCAATCAAAAATGGTGCAAAGACAGCCTGAACCACACGTTCCCCAACTTCGAGAATCACTTCCTGGTCAGTAATGTTTTTCATCTGAGCAAAAATATGCCCCTCATTTCCAGGATTTCCATAATAATCCCCATCAATAACACCAACCGAGTTAATCAAGACCAAGCCCTTCTTACGAGGGTTTGATGAACGGTCATAAAGATAAAGCACTTCTGTCGGTTGCATATAGGCCTTAACACCTGTCGGAACTAATACAATCTCTCCTGGCGCAATAACCGTACGCACAGCGACCTTTAAGTCGTAACCCGCTGCATGCGCTGTCTCACGCTTAGGTAGCAAATTTTTATCTGTAAAGTTCGAAACCAATTCAAAACCACGAATTTTCATATTTTTCTCTTTTCTATTATCATTTATTCTAGATTATTCTATCTTATTTATTCGGAAAAAGCACGAAAAAAAGAGCACACAATTCAAATCGCTTAGGGCTGCTGGATTCCTCCCCTGACCCGCTTCACGCAGAACTGTTGCTCCACTACTTATTATACCACATTCCCTTCTGTTTTTAAAGAGAAATTATTTTTTCCGTCGATTTCGGAAAAAGTCCTGCATAATCGCTGCACAGTCATCTTCCAAAATTCCCGTTTCCACCTCTACACGATGATTGAGACGCTCATCTGTCAAAATATCATACAAACTTCCAGCTGCACCAAATTTCTGATTTTTAGCCCCGTAGACTACGTTTGGAATACGGGCAAGCCCAATGGCCCCGCTACACATAACACAAGGTTCAATGGTCACAAAAAGCGTACAATCCAGCAGGCGCCAACTCTCCTCACTAACATTCGCATTCTCTATGGCCATGATTTCTGCATGCATGACCGCCCGTTGTAACTCCTCGCGCGCATTATGCCCCCTACCAATGATTTCTCCATCCTTGACAATCACACAACCAATTGGAATTTCATCGTGTTCTAAGGCAATCTCAGCCTCTCTCAAAGCCTCTCTCATAAAGGCTTCTTTTTCTTCAACTGTATAATTCATCGTTCTTCTCTTTTCCTACTTGTCGATTTTATTATTATATCATGATTCTCAATACAAAAAAAGCCACCGAATGCGGTGACTTAATAGGGAGATTATTATGAAAAAGAAAAGTTTAGGATATTTGTTACAACAAGTTAGGAGGTCTTCTTGTAACTGTCTATAGTATACCCAACCTATCTTAAACTAATCTTAAAAATCTCCTATGACCAAACACTTTCTAAAATATTAGTTTGTTCACGATCAGGACCTACTGAGAAAGTAGAAATACGAACCCCAACCAACTCGCTCACACGACGAACATAGTTACGCGCATTCTCAGGAAGATCTTCCAAATTACGGACTCCAGTGATATCTTCTGACCAGCCTGGTAACTCTTCATAGATAGGTTTGCAACGTTTCAACTGTTCAAGACTAGCTGGATAGTAGTCAATACGTTGACCATCAAGATCATAGGCTACACAGATTTTAACTGTATCCAAACCACTCAAAACATCAATAGAATTCAATGAAAGATTGGTAATCCCAGATACACGACGGCTGTGACGCATCACAACTGAGTCAAACCAACCTACACGACGTGGACGGCCAGTTGTTGTACCGTATTCATGACCTACTTCACGGATGCGATCTCCCACTTCATCAAACAATTCAGTTGGGAAAGGACCGTCCCCTACACGACTCGTATAGGCTTTACAAACACCTACAACCTTGTCAATCTTACTTGGACCAACACCAGACCCAATTGTCACACCACCAGCGACAGGGTTTGATGACGTAACAAATGGATACGTACCTTGGTCGATATCTAGCATAACACCTTGCGCACCTTCAAACAGCACACGTTTGCCATTATCAAGCGCATCGTTCAAGATTACGGATGTATCTGTCACGTATTGCTTGATTTGTTGACCATACTCATAGTATTCTTCAAAAATATCATCAACTGAAATAGGGGTACTATCGTATAATTTTTCAAACAGACGATTCTTTTCCGCAAGATTGCGTTCCAAACGTTCACGGAAAATATCCTTATCCAAAAGATCTGCAATACGAATCCCAACACGAGCAGCTTTGTCCATATATGCTGGACCAATTCCCTTTATTGTAGTACCAATCTTATTATCACCCTTAGCTTCTTCTTGCAAGCGATCCAACTCAATGTGGTAAGGCAAAATAACATGCGCACGATCAGAGATACGTAGATTATCTGTTGTAACACCTTCTTCATGCAGATAAGACAATTCTTTCACAAGTGATTTAGGGTTTACAACCATACCGTTTCCAATAACTGAAATTTTTTCAGGGAAGAAAATTCCAGATGGAATCAAGTGCAACTTAAACTTTTTACCATCAATAACAATGGTGTGGCCTGCATTGTCACCACCTTGGTAACGAGCAATTACTTCCGCATTAGCTGAAAGAAAATCTGTAATTTTCCCTTTACCTTCATCCCCCCATTGGGTACCTACAACAACAACTGAAGTCATAATAAAATTCGTCTGAGCTACTAGGAGCTCGTCCTTTCTCATATACATGGCAGGAATTTCACCCGCAATTATATCTTACAATTTATTATAAGAAAAAAACACTATTTTATCAAGAAGAAACAGTAGAAAAGATTTGGAATTTCTGTAAATAACAAAATCCAAAACCTTAAAAATTAAATAAAATCCTAAAAAATATAAAATCAATACAGATTATTGTTCGTGATATATGATTTATGAGTTTCTTATTGGATAAGAGTTGTACCACCTTGCAGGAATTCATCTAGATATAGACGATAAGCTGTTTTAAAGTGATATAGTGAAAAGTCCCTGTCACTTTTTATTTTAAATCGGATTAAATAATATAGTAAAAAACGAAGATGAAGTGATTCCCACTCAGCACAACTCTGGCCTAAAGAGGCATATTCTTGTTCAACTAGTTTCAAAAAAACAAATGCTCGGTCATAAAATTTCTGAAGCATATAAAAATTCCCTTTCTTATTACTAACACTAGTCTAACAAAAAAAGGAACTAAAAAAGCTTCAAATCCTATAAAAGAAGAATTTAAAGCTAAACGAACTAAAAATAAAATAAAGAGGTAATTATAGGTACAAAAACTAAGACTTAGATTTTCAACTATCTACTTCACTTAAAAGTCATAACTACCCGTCTATGTACTTCACCTGACGGAGCAAGACGGACTAATAGTCACATAAAAAAACGTTCAATTGAACGTTTTTTGTCAGTACTCCGCCAGTAGGACTCGAACCTACGACATCATGATTAACAGTCATGCGCTACTACCAACTGAGCTATGGCGGATAAAAGCTAAGCGACTTCCATATCTCACAGGGGGCAACCCCCAACTACTTCCGGCGTTCTAGGGCTTAACTACTGTGTTCGGCATGGGTACAGGTGTATCTCCTAGGCTATCATCACTTAACTCTGAGTAA
>NZ_JAHXOP010000012.1:0-1614 GCF_023147855.1 Streptococcus halitosis | reverse complement strand
GAAAATGAGCCAACTCCACCAGTTAAGACTCCAGATCAACCAGAGCCATCAAAACCAGAAGAGCCAAATTATGATCCATTGCCAACTCCGCCGGTAGCACCAACTCCTAAGCAGTTGCCAACACCACCAGCGGTGCCAACAGTTCACTTCCATTACAATCGTCTATTTGCACAACCTCAGATTAATAAAGAAATTAAAAATGAGGATGGAGTAGATATCGATCGTACTCTAGTTGCTAAGCAGTCTGTAGTGAAGTTTGAGTTGAAAACGGAAGCGTTGACAGCTGGTCGTCCAAAAACAACTTCATTTGTATTGGTAGATCCACTTCCAACTGGCTATCAGTTTGATTTGGAAGCAACCAAGGCTGCAAGCAAAGGTTTTGAAACAAGCTATGACAAAGCTAGTCACACTGTAACCTTTAAGGCTACTGATGAGACCTTGGCAACATACAATGCTGATTTAACTAAACCTGTTGAAACTCTTTATCCAACGGTTGTTGGTCGTGTCTTGAATGATGGGGCAACTTATACAAATAACTTTACATTGACAGTTAACGATGCCTACGGTGTTAAGTCAAATATTGTTCGTGTAACGACTCCAGGTAAACCAAATGATCCTGACAATCCAAACAACAACTACATCAAGCCTTTGAAAGTTAACAAGAACAAGCAAGGTGTGAATATTGATGGCAAAGAAGTTCTAGCTGGTTCAACGAACTACTATGAACTCACATGGGATTTGGACCAATACAAGGGAGATAAATCTTCTAAAGAAGCAATTCAAAATGGTTTCTACTATGTGGATGATTATCCAGAAGAAGCCTTAACCCTTCATCCAGAATTGGTTAAGATTCGTGATCTAGAGGGCAATCTTGTATCAGGTATCAGTGTTCAACAATATGATAGTTTAGAAGCTGCGCCTAAGAAAGTTCAGGAGCTGTTGAAGAAAGCAAACATCACTGTTAAAGGTGCTTTCCAACTCTTCTCAGCTGATAATCCAGCTGAATTCTACAAGAACTATGTGGCAGCAGGAAAATCATTGCTCATCACAGATCCGATGACAGTTAAACCTGAATTTGGTCAAACGGGTGGTAAGTATGAAAACAAAGCCTACCAAATTGATTTTGGAAATGGCTATGCTACAGAAGTAGTTGTCAACAACGTACCAAAAATCACACCTAAAAAAGATGTGACAATCAGTATGGATCCAAGCAGTGACAATATCGATGGCCAAACAATTCCGTTGAACCAGTACTTCAATTATCGTTTAATCGGTGGTTTGATTCCACAAAATCATTCTGAGGACTTGAATGACTATAGTTTTGTAGATGATTATGACCAAAAAGGTGATCAATACACTGGAAACTATAAAGTTCTTGCCAAGGTTGATATCCGATTGAAAGACGGTCGTGTTATCAAGGCAGGGACAGACTTAACCGCTGAAACACAGGTTGAACATGATCAAGATAAGGGAATGATTACCATTCGCTTCAAGGAGGAATTCCTTCAAGAGATTCAGTTGGATTCTCCATTCCAGGCTGAGACTTATATTCAAATGAAACGAATTGCTGTCGGAACTTTTGAAAATACCTATGTAAATACTGTGAACAAAGTT
>NZ_JAHXOP010000011.1:0-1962 GCF_023147855.1 Streptococcus halitosis | reverse complement strand
GTGGTGTTGGCAACTGCTTAGGAGTTGGTGCTACCGGCGGAGTTGGCAATGGATCATAATTTGGCTCTTCTGGTTTTGATGGCTCTGGTTGATCTGGAGTCTTAACTGGTGGAGTTGGCTCATTTTCGTAGCTTGGGGCTACTGGAGCTGGTTCCAATGGTTTCTCTGTCTCATATGTTGGCTCTTCTGGTTTTGATGGCTCCGGTTGATCTGGAGTTTTTACCGGTGGTGTTGGCTCATTTTCGTAGCTTGGGGCTACTGGAGCTGGTTCCAATGGTTTCTCTGTCTCATATTTTGGCTCTTCTGGTTTTGATGGCTCTGGTTGATCTGGAGTTTTTACCGGTGGTGTTGGCTCATTTTCGTAGCTCGGTGCTACTGGAGCTGGCTCCAATGGTTTCTCTGTCTCATACATTGGTTGAGTTGGAGTCGTTGGTGCAATAGGTTTCGTCGGAACCCCAATCGCATTAATGTCCGAATTGAAAGCAAACCAAATATTTCCACTTTTAGAAGAAGCCATATTAAAGCTAATCTCCGATTGAGTTATTTCACCGACAATAGCACCATACCACTTATTTGGACTAGAGGCTGTATCCCATTCCGATGTATCCCAACGAGCCCCTAGCGATTTTTCTGCATTTGATGAATCTGCATAAGCAGAGTTATTTTCATGAATCTTGATAGATGAACCAGAAATTGGAATATATCGACCGTTAAAGTTTCTAACACTTTCAATTGCATCTTTATCAATTGCCCCACTACCATTACCTCTATTTAGAGATGAAAAATTAACTAATCCTCCTGTGAGATTCATAAGTTTACCTTCTTCATCATAAAACTTAACCTTTACATTAATGTTTGTAGAAGTAAAATAATCATTATACCATGCTGTCACAGTTGGATCACTCGAGGCAAACATAGTCATTTTGGTTCCATCGTTAAAACCTGTTTCTTTTAATGTGTAAGTGTAAACTACTTTTGAAATTTTCTTACCATTAAAACTTGAATTTTTTAGACCAGTATAGGTAACATCGACTGGTTTATCCTTTTCTAATACAAGTTTTGCATAAGTGTTATTCGAATTGATTGCATTGAAATATGAATATGCTGTAGATTTTGTCCTATCAGGATTTGTTGGCGAAATCCCCCATGATTTTACCAAAGCATCCAATTCCTGCTGCCCATATTGATGTACAGATGAATCAATTGTTCGTATTGCATTTGGTTCTGATTTAAAGTTCAACGATTGTGATCTTGGTTCTGAAAGATAACCATCTTGCTTCTTTTTACTCTCCGCTTCTGCGAGTGCTGCAGTATAAGCTGCGAAATCTTTCTTATATTGTTCACTATCTGCTTGATATTTGGCTATTTTAGCTTCGTATTCAGCTTTTATGGCGGCATTACGTTGCTTGATTTCTTCGTTTTCAGCTTTAATCGCAGCATTTTTTGCCTTATTGTCTTCAACAGCCTTCTCATAGGTCGCTTTTGCATCGGCGTTCGCTTTTTGAACGCGAGCTAGTTCTGTCTGATAAGCCGCTAACTTAGTTTGGTAGTCTGCTTCATTGGTAGCATTCGCTTGCTTAACTTCCGCCAAATCTGCTTCGTATTTCTTCATCGCAGCTTCATAAGTCGATTTTGCAGCAGCGTTACGTTGCTTAATCGCTTCATTTTCAGCTTGAATCGCTGTGTTTTTAGCTGTGTTTTCTTCAACTGCCTTTTCATAGGCTGCTTTAGCATCAGCATTTGCCTTTTGAACACGAGCCAATTCTGTCTGGTAGGCTGCTAATTTTGCTTGGTAATCAGCATCATTATCTGCCTTAGCTTTCTTAATAACTGCGAGATCTGCTTCATACTGCTTCATTGCCGCTTCATAAGTCGCTTTTGCAGTTTCATTACGTTGTTTAATCGCTTCATTTTCAGCTTGAAGCGCTGCATTCTTTGCAGTGTTTTCTTTTACTGCTTTAT
>NZ_JAHXOP010000010.1:0-2179 GCF_023147855.1 Streptococcus halitosis | reverse complement strand
AGGAATTCCTTCAAGAGATTCAGTTGGATTCTCCATTCCAGGCTGAGACTTATATTCAAATGAAACGAATTGCTGTCGGAACTTTTGAAAATACCTATGTAAATACTGTGAACAAAGTTTCTTACGCTTCAAACACAGTTCGTACTACAACACCAGAACCTAAGAAACCAGAGGAGCCAACAACCCCTAATTCTAATCCAAATCCAAAAGGAAACCCTACTCTACCTCAAACAGGTACAAATGATTCAAGCTACATGCCATATCTTGGTCTAGCAGCTTTAGTAGGGGTTTTAGGACTTAGTCAGTTGAAACGAAAAGAAGACGAAAGCAACTAATTTCTGGAAGTTAAATAGAAAAGAGGAACTCTGTTTCCTCTTTTTCGGCTCATTGTCAACTGTAGTGGGTTGAAGAAAAGCTAAGCTCGAGAAAGGACAAATTTCGTCCTTTCTTTTTTGATATTCAGAGCGATGAAAATTCGCTTCTTGAAGTTTTCAAAGTTCCGAAAACCAAAGGCATTGCGTTTGATAAGTTTGATGAGATTATTAGTCGCTTCCAATTTTGCGTTGGAATAGGATAACTGAAGGGCATTGACGATTTTCCCTTTGTCCTTTAGAAATGTTTTAAAAACAGTCTGAAAAAGAGAATGAACCTTCTTTATATTGTCTTCAATGAGTCCGAAAAATTTCTCTGGTTCCTTATTCTGAAAGTGAAAAAGCAAGAGTTGATAGAGATGATAGTGGTGTTTCAAGTCTTCTGAATAGCTCAAAAGCTTGTCTAGAATTTCTCTATTCGTTAAGTGCATACGAAAAGCAGGGCGATAAAATCTCTTATGGCTGAGTTTACGGCTATCTTGTTGAATGAGCTTCCAGTAGCGCTTGATAGCTTGTGTTCTGCCCTCAAGAACAGTGATGATATTGAGCTTTTCAAAATCTTGCGCAATGAAACTCATCTTTCCCTTAGTGAAGGCATACTCGTCCCAGGACATAATCTCAGGCAGACGAGAAAAATCATGCTTAAAACGGAAGTCATTGAGTTTGCGAATGACAGTTGAAGTTGAAATAGACAGCTGATGGGCAATGTCAGTCATAGAAGTCTTTTCGATTAGCTTCTGGGCAATCTTTTGGTTGATGATACGAGGGATTTGGTGATTTTTCTTGACTATAGGAGTCTCAGTGACCATCATTTTAGAGCACTAATAGCACTTAAAACGGCGTTTTTTAAGGAGAATTCTAGTAGGCATACCAGTCGTTTCAAGGTAAGGGATTTTAGAAGGTTTTTGAAAGTCATATTTCTTCATTTGGCTTCAGCAATCAGGACAAAGTGGGGCATCATAATCCAATTTAGCGATGATTTCCTTGTGGGTATCCTTATTGATGATGTCTATAATTTGGATATTAGGGTCTTTGATATCGAGTAGTTTTGTGATAAAATGTAATTGTTCCATATGGCTCTTTCTAATGATGGTTTGGTTGCTTTTCATTATAGGTCATATGGGACTTTTTTTCTACAACAAAATAGGCTCCATAATATCTATAGGGGATTTACCCACTACAAATATTATAGAGCCAAAATAAATTAAATTAAAAAGAAGATGGTGTGATCATCTTCTTTTTAATTTAATTTATAAACATGTGGATTTTTCTATAAATAGAGAGAAAAAAGAGTAAATATTTGCATCTTGCCTTGTAAAGTGCTATTATAAGAAGTAACGACTAAATTTAGATAAGGAAATGGCTTATAATGAAAAATAAAAAAGAAGTCTATGGATTTCGTAAAAGCAAAGTTGCGAAAACTTTGTGTGGTGCTGTTTTAGGAACTGCTTTGATTGCTTTTGCAGACAAAGCAGTATTTGCTGACGAAGTTACAGAGACAACTAGTACAAGTACAGTTGAGGTGGCTACTACAGGAAACCCAGCCACAAATCTACCTGAAGCTCAGGGTGAAATGAGCCAAGTTGCCAAAGAAAGCCAAGCTAAGGCTGGTTCTAAAGACTCAGCTTTGCCAGTAGAAGTATCATCAGCTGATTTGGATAAAACAGTTGCCGATGCAAAATCTGCAGGAGTTAAGGTAGCTCAAGATGAAACAAAAGACAAAGGAACAGCTACAACTGCTACAGAAAATGCTCAAAAACAAGATGAGATCAAAAATGACTATGCTAAACAGGCTAAAGAAATAAAGA